>JANXOO010001254.1 GCA_025353525.1 Schlesneria sp.
ATGCCATGCACAATCTCTTCATTCACGGAAACGCAGGTGCAGGCCGGAAAAGGCGTATGCCTCTTTTAGGGAAACATTGAAGCCCGTAAGACATGCCGATTTGGGTTGGCAGCCCGAAGATCAACGTCGTCATTATAAACGAACAGGGACGGAGTGCTGGCGAGCTGGCGTCGCTTTGCTTGAGTCGCTCCTGGAATACAAGGGCCTCCGGCGCGGGGTCGACGGTTCCGATGGCGGTTGAGAAACAAAAAATTCGGGCAAAGGTGCGGAAGCCGATCGTGGCTTGCCGGGAACAGCCTTTGTCGTTGCAGATAAGCCGGCAGGACCGGTCGGGCATTTCCCCAAAAAGGACTCGCGTTTGAAAATCCGGATCTTCGCTCTTGCCAAAGAGCTTGATATCGATAGCAAGTTATTGATCGATCATTGTGCGAAAGCCGGGATTACGATCAAGAATTCCGCTTTGGCGAGTATTTCGCCGGAAGAGCGGGATCGGGTGATGGACATCATTCGGTCAGGCAGTACGCACGCCAGCCCCGTTGCGGCACCAGTCGCTTCTGTGGTGTCCGCCACGCGTGAGCCGGTTGTAGAGGTCGCCGTCAAGTCGCGACCCATCAAGTTAATGGGAGCCAAATCTCCCTTAATGGTTCCTCGATCAAGGCAAGTTGACGCCGAGCCGGCACGGCAGGTGGTCGAACCGCCTCGACACGATGCCCAGGACGCAACCGAGCCGGAGAAACACGCGGTTGCTCCGGATGCAGCGGCCAAAATCGAGGCGCCAGACAGCGTTGAGCCGCCCGTGCATGACCAGCTGCCCGATGTTCCGGACGCAGATCAGGAATTGGTCGCAGATGTACTGGCGACAGGCATTGATGGTGCTCAATCGCCAACGAGTCCGCCCGCTGACGAACGGGGTGTTCCTGCATCGCTGGCGCCGGGTCGGTCCGATTTTGCCGCACCAACAGTTCCCCAGAAATCAATGCGCGTGATGGTCTCTCGAGGTACCGCTGAAATTGGCGGAGCCAAGTCGGGAGCACCTCCGATCGTCCGAAAGTCGAAGGCTGCGGGGCCGCAGATAGCGGAAATTCCCCGATACAAAGCGCCTCCGTCAGCAAAGGTTCCCAGGCCGGAAGAGGCTGCGCCGCAGAGGCCGGTGCAACGGTTTAATGCGGCTGCGCCAACGAAAGAAGCGCCGCTTGGCCCAATCCTCAGAAAGCGTCCGGAAACGACGACGGCGAAGAAGAAGCCTGGCGACGATGAACCGGAAGATCTGAAGGCGAAGAAACACGTTGGTGGGGCGTCCCTTCAGGATGCCCGCAATCAGCGCCGTAAAGTGTCGCTGAAAGATATCGACGAAGAAGAAGATCGTGGTGGTCGCGGTTCGCGAGCGCGACCCAAGCCCCAGCGGCGATCGGGGCCAATTCCGCTTAAGTCGACCGCCGAACTCGAACTCCCTTTGACCGTCAGATCATTGTCGGAAGGAATCGGGCGGCCCGCCAAATCGATCATGCAGATTCTGTGGCAGCGCGGAGACATGGTTACGATCAATTCGGCGCTGGAGGAAGATGTCGCGATCGAAGTTTGCCTTGAACTGGGCGTCGATCTGCATATTCACCATGCAAAGACAATCGAAGATGAAGTCACCGAAGTTGTAACAGGCGAAGATCGACCGGAAGACCTGCAGCAGCGTCCGCCGATCATCACCATTCTCGGTCACGTGGATCACGGCAAGACGACATTGGTCGACAAGTTGCGATCCGCTAACGTGGCCGCTTCCGAACACGGCGGGATTACTCAGCACATCGCCGCTTACCAGATCGAGCACAATGGTCACAAGCTGACATTTGTTGATACGCCGGGTCACGCTGCCTTCGGCGAAATGCGAGCTCGCGGTGCGCATGTCACTGACATCGTCGTGCTGGTTGTGGCTGCAAATGATGGTGTCATGCCGCAGACGATTGAATGTATTTCGCATGCCCGGGCAGCGAACGTTCCGCTGGTCGTCGCCATGAACAAGGTTGATCTCCCTGATCGAAACGAACAACGCGTGCTGACCGACCTTTCAGCTCAGAACGTGCTGGCGGCCGAATGGGGTGGGGACGTTGAAGTCGTCAGGACATCTGGCCTGACCGGTCAGGGTCTGACCGAACTGCTCGACACATTGTTGCTGACGGCTGAATTGCACGAATTTCAGGCAAATCCTGATCGTTCAGCGTCGGGGGCGTGCCTGGAATCGTTCCGCGACGAAGGTCGTGGTCCGCTGGCATGGCTGATTGTGCAGAGGGGAACTCTGCGAGTCGGTGACGTCATCCTGTGCGGCGAAGCCTACGGACGCATCCGTGCGATGTATAACGAACGGGACGAAGAACTGGACGAAGCATTGCCTTCGACGCCGGTCAAGGTCGCGGGTCTGGATATCGTTCCAGGTGCGGGCGAACAGTTCCTGGTTTTGCCTGATGTCGATGCCGCTCGTGAAGCCGCAGAATCCCGACGCCAGAAGGGTCGGGCATCCGTATTGGCCAATATGGGTGGCAAGCGTACTCTCGAAGACATTCTGAACGCGGCTGCAGAAGGAAGTATTCAGGATCTGGCGGTCATTATCAAAGCGGATACTCCGGGTTCTCTCGAAGCCCTGCGAAGTGAACTCGGCAAGTTCGAACATCCCGAGGTTCGCGTCAAGATTCTGCACGAAGGCGTCGGCGGGGTGAACGAGAGCGACGTATATCTGGCGTCGGCATCGAGTGCCGTTATCTTCGCGTTCCATGTGATTGCGGAAGACAGGGCTCAATTGCTCGCTCAGCAGGAAGGGGTCGAAATCCGGCGCTATAACATCATTTACGAAGTGATGGACCAGATCCGTCACATTCTGGAAGGAATGTTGAAGCCGGAGCAGAGAGAAGTCGCGACGGGCCGTGCGATCGTCTTGCGAACGTTCAGTATCACCCGGTATGGAACGATCGCGGGCTGTCGGGTTCTGAACGGTTCGATCGAACGATCCGGACGCATGCACCTGATTCGAGACCAGCGAGTCATCAATACCTATAATATCGCGTCACTCAAACGCGAAAAAGAAGATGTTCGCGATGTTCGTGAAGGGATGGAATGCGGGATTCGTCTCGAGAATTTCAACGACATCAAGGAAGGCGATTTGCTGGAAGCGTTCAAGATCGAAGAAGTCAAACGAAAGTTGGAGTAACCGTCCGGATTGGAATTGCAGACAGAATTTGTCGCAAACGACCGTCAGCCGGTTGTCCGCGACGCTTGTCGAATGGGTCAGTCAGGTTTGAAGTTTCATGAATACACGTCGTATCGCTAAAGCATCGGAAGCCGTTCGGGAAACGGTCAGTATGACGATTCTGGTCGGATTGCGCGATCCGCGCGTGAAGCACGTAACGGTACTTCGAGCGGAAGTGAGCGGCGATTTGCGGTCGGCGAAGATCTATGTTTCGGTGATGGGCGATGCCAAAGCCCAATCACTGACAATGCACGGTCTGGAATCAGCACGGGGATTCATTCAGTCGAAGGTTGCAGAACGGCTGCAAACGAAGAATACACCGGTCCTGAAATTTGTACTCGATCCTGGCGTCAAACTGAGTGCCATCACGTCGCAGGCGTTGCGAGACGTAATGCCCGGCGAAGTTCCGGCGGCGACCGACGAGTCAGCAGCAGACAGTCCGGAATTCGAAGAAAATATTGATGAAGTTGATGATGACGAGTTTGACGATGAAAGCGTTTCGGGAAGTGCCGGGACGCGGTAAGCAAAAGTTCGTCACAAGCGGAAATAGAACGGAGTTGAGAGAAGCCCATGGTTGCAGCGTCACGTGCCAAGGCGTCCGATCGGGCAGCACTTCTTAAGAAGTTGTTTCCAATCATCAAAAAGCATTACAAGTATCAGGTTCCGAAGGGGAATAAGCCCGTTCTGGAAACGATGCTGTACGCCATCTGTCTCGAAGATTCGACGGTGGAAGAGGCAGATGTCTCGTTCAATCGACTGTTCACTGAATTTCCTGATCTGAACGAAGTTCGAGTCAGCACCGTCGGGGAAATCGAAGTTGCGTTCGCCGGGCAAACCGCCTCGGAATGGCGTGCATTTCGGGTGATTTCGGTATTAAAGTTTATCTTCGACAAATCGTATTCGTTTGAATTCGAAAGCCTTCGCAAGAAAACACTCGATCTTGCGACAAAACAACTGGCCAGGATCAAGGACCTTCCGACGTTTGTTCGTGACTATACCTTGCACGAAGTGACCGGAGCCCACCTGATTCCAATTGACCCGGCGACCGCACGGTTGCTGATCTGGCTGGGACTTGCGTTACCAAACCAGACGCAGGAACAAATGGGCGAAATGATGAAGGGGGCGGTTCGCAAGGCAGATGTCGAAGCGTTCGTCTTTACGATGCGGGGTCTTGCCGCAGACCAGTCGCGGCATGTCGCATTTGATCTGACAAAGTACCCCGCTCCTGAAGGGGGTTATGATACTGATACGGCCGTTGATCGGTTGAACGATCTGATCAAAAACGGACCCGGGAAACCGGTAAAACCCGCTCCTGTCAAAAAGCCGGTTGCCATTGTGGCTGAATCTGAATCGAAACCGAAGAAAAGAGACGCCGAACAGGCCGCAAAAGCCACCGAAATGAAAACCGGTACCGAAAAGAAAAACGAGACAGAGAAGAAAAACGAGACAGAGAAGAAAACCGCTACGGAAAAGAAAAGTGACGCAGAGAAGAAAACGGTAACAGAGAAGAAGCCTTCGGAAGAGAAAAAGCCGGTCGAGATCAGGAAGTCTGCGGACGTCAAAAAAACGCCCGAAACCAGGAAGCTGGCAGATGTCAAAAAGGGTACGGAAACCGGAAAAGCAGTCGGGGCCGGAAAGCCTGCCGAATCGAAAAAGGCGGCCGCCAAGCAGCCCTCAAAGCAAAAAGCGGCCGTCAGGAAAGGTCGCTGAATCGAATAACGGACGGAACGATTGGGGAGATATCGTATGAGTGCTTCGGACAGGAATCGGGTGTTCGTTCTGGTACTTCTTTTCGTTTCAGCCGTGACTTCGGCTTTTGCTGACGACACACCTGCCAACGATGCCCCTGCAAAATCTGCACTCCCCGAAAGCGGTTTGAAGTCGGGTTACCGCTCGCAAGACAGCGACGATCTGGCGATGCCAATGAAGCCGGTCGTTCCTCTGTCGGCGGCAGGTCAATCGAGAAACGAAGCGTTGTCATGGTTTATGACTGGCCGGTTCCTTGACCCGAATCACCGAAACGAACCGGCGAAATCCCTGAATGCATTTCGTAAAGCAATCCAGCTCGATCCCGAAGCGATCGAGATCTATCGGACTCTTGTTCCTCTTGAATTCCAGGCCGATAACATTGCGGCTGCCGTGCGCTATGCCACGAAAGCCGTTCAACTGGATCCTGATGACTATGGAATCCTGGAATTGCTGGCAAGACAGGCCGCAATCTCGGGACAACTTCCGGAATCGATCAGGCATTTTGAGCGTGCGGTCAATTCACCGCGAATGAGCAAGACATCGCCGGAATACGTCTTTCTCAACAAGGATCTGGGTATCCTTTATGCAACGACCGGACAGCGAGAAAAAGCGGCGGACAGCTTCGAGATTGTTTTCGACGCGTTGAAGACCCCCGAAAAATACGGGATCGACAGCCGTACGCGGAATCGAATGTTGACCAGTCCGGAAACCGCATACGAGAAAATCGGTCAGGTACTGCTCGATGCAAAGCGATTGAAGATCGCTCTTGAAGCGTTTGAAATGGCCGCCAAATCGGCCAAGCCGGGAGCGGGGGGGAACCTGAGTTTCAACCGCGCCAAAATACTTTTCCTGTCAGACAAATCTGACGAGGCATTGGCGGAACTGCAAAAGTATTTCGGAGATCAACGAACGACCAAAGGGCGCGAACCCTATCAATTGCTCGACGAGATTCTAGCGAAACTCAATCGATCTGATGAACTGATCCATCAACTCGAAAAAATGGCGGACGACGATTCACAGAATGTCGCACTGCAGTTCTTTTTCGCAGATCGTCTGGCAGATGCCGGTGAACTGGAACGCGCGCGAACGATCTACGATACCATGCTGCAGCGCGGTGGTGATGTATCGGGTTACGGCGGGTTGGCTCGCATCCTGCGAAAGATGCAAAAGTCGGACGAATTACTGGAAGCTCTGGGCCGAGGCATGGCGCGTGGCGAAGACGCGATCGCGACGCTTGAACCCGAACTCAAGGCTCTGTCCGAAGATAAAGCCCTTATGGGAATTTTGCTCGAAACGGGTCGGAAGCGTGCTGCCGAGAAAACACTGACGTTTGAAGAAGCCTATCTGCTGGCGAAACTTGCCGCCGCACTGAAAGACCCGGATAGCTCGGGGCAATTCTACCGGCTTGCGATTGACTCCAATCATAATCCGAATCGACCTGCCGTCCTGATTCAGATAGAGATGGCCGAGATGTATATGAAGCTGCGGGCTTACTCGCAGGCCGTCGACACTTACCACGAGGTTCTGGAATCGAAAATTCTACTCGAGAAGGGCCGGGCGCGATTTTTTTCGTTGCTGGCACAGGCGTTGTCTCATGACAATCGGACCGACGAGGCGGTAGAGGCAATTTCGGAAGCGATAAAACGCGAAGACGACAATGCAGGCTTTCGCTTTTACGAAGCCTGGATTTATATTCGGGCTCGCAACTGGGACGAATCGATCCGGAAGCTCGAACAGGTGATGAAAGACTTTGAGGACGAAAAAGAAGTCGTGCAGCTCAGCCAGTTCAGTCTTTCGAACGTCTACGTTCAAAAGGGGGAATTGCAAAAGGGAGAAGAAATTCTCGAGAAGATTCTCGAAGTGAATCCCGAGAGTTCTCAGGCAAATAATGATTTGGGTTACTTGTGGGCCGATCAGGGCAAAAACCTGGAGCGGGCCGAAAAAATGATCCGTAAGGCACTGGCCGCCGAACCCGACAACGGATCTTATCTCGACAGCCTCGGCTGGGTACTTTTCAAACTCGGAAAACTTGAAGACGCGATTGAGCCTCTCGAACAATCCGTCGATAAAATCAGTGCCGGAGGCGATGGCACGGTGTGGGATCATCTGGGTGATTTGTTTCTGAAGATGATGCGAACGGAAAAAGCAGTCGAGGCATGGCAGACCGCGCTGAAGCATCTGGAAGACGAGAAAACCACTGACACTCAATTGCTCGACCGTATCAAGGACAAACTCCTGCAACACGGTCCGCAAGAACAGCCGAAACCCGCTTCAAAGGGGTCGCCCTGACGATTTGGAGAGTCAGGAAGAAATGGATTACAAGGCGAGCCCGGTCCCGTAAGGGCCGGGGTTCTTGCACCCAGGCATCCGAACGTCATCAACCGGATTCAGTTCACAAAAATCATGGCTGGACATTCCCACTGGTCGAATATCGCCTTCAAAAAAGGTCTTGTCGACAAGAAACGCGGCAAGCTCTTCGGCAAACTTGCCCGGTACATCATCGTGGCGGCGCGACGTGGCGGCGGCGATCCGGCTGCGAACCTGGCCTTGCGCTATGCTGTCGACCGCGCCCGAAAATCCTCGATGCCGAACGATAC
>JANXOO010000288.1 GCA_025353525.1 Schlesneria sp.
CCGACTGGCCTGGAGTATCCAGTTGTTGGCTGTTTTTTTGACTCCGTCCTCTCAGCATTGCTGAGTCCGCTTCAGTAACGAAAACAGAATGCAGATTATCGTTCTGGTGGATCTCGACCGCATTCGCCAGTGTGTCCGGAAGATGTTGATTCAACCGCCCGCCAGCGTGCAGCGCCATGATCTGCATCCCCAAACACACGCCCAGCACGGGACGTTGCGGGCGGGCCATCAGTGCATCCAATAGCGCCAGTTCAAATTCCTGCCGTCGTGGTTCAATACAGCGGGACAACGGATGTGCCGGATCACCGAAGAATTCGGTTCGGGCATCGTCACCACCCGTCAGCATCAATCCATCAAAGTGCTCGACATAGTGCGCGACCAGTTCCACTTCTTGTGGTAACAGGACGGGTAATCCGCCCGATTTGCCAACGGCCCTACTGTAACTCAGGTTGCTTTCATATTTGCCGCTATCGATGTTATTCAGAACGTTATCGACAGTAATGCCAATCAATGGGCGAGTCATAACCGGGATTGTACCTTGATCAATGCGGCATTGCACGCCGCAAGCATCGGCCCGACCAACCTCGGGCACCCCGGGTCTGATTTTATTTTCGGCTCTTTCGCGAATGACGACGGCAAAAACCGGTTCTGATTAAAATAGTCTGTGAGGTCTGCGATCCGCATACTTTGCGATATTCTCGAACGTGCGTTGCGACCGAATTGCGATTGAGGGAATACGGGTTTTATTTTTTGGGAATCTTCATTATGCAACGTTTTACGGATCAAGGCTGGCAGAAAAAAATCACGGAATTCCACCTTCGCGTCCTTCGTAGTGCAATCTGTCTTTTCAAAAGTTTCGTGGTGCCGAACTTGAATCAGACCGAATCGATTCCTGATTGATCGGAAACATGTGATTTTTTTCGCGACAACTCAATGTGAGAAATTCGTGGGAGAACGATTTTCAAAACTTCCTTGGCTCCTTCGACGTACGCTCTACAGCAATTCCCGGACGTCAGTATTTTGCTGAAAAAGAAGGGAATTTGCAAAAGCCTTTCGTAAACTTTCGGTACAATCTGCGTCCGGTGTGATTTTTGGATTTCCGCTGTTTGGAACTGCGGGGTGAAGAATGGAATCGCG
>JANXOO010001336.1 GCA_025353525.1 Schlesneria sp.
CTCGCGAGAATGCATCCAGGACCAATGTGACTTAAGAACGAAGATCGAAGAAATGCTTTCCGCAAGTGATCTCAATGCAATAAGACCTCACCCTGTGTACACGAATGGAGCCGCAGAGGCTTTCGACAGAGTGAATTCTCAAGTTGTCGTTTTTTTAACGGCAGACATTTTCAAGCCAATGACCTGGGTGGGGAGAACCGATTGAATTGCGTTTATTCTGCACGCGGTCAAGTTTGACGTTTCGTTGATGAGTCTCTTTCCGCTTGTATCGTGAATCTAATTGCAAACGCGTTGCCATATCAGGAAACGATTCTGATCTGACTTCCTTCGCATTCTCTCCCGATGGTCACGCGATCATAATCGGCGTCAAACAAGGAGCTGTCAGGAAGTGGTGGATTGATAAGCGGGTACCCAGTTTCGACCTGCCGACCACGCAGTTTTCGAGCTTGCCCCGGCTTCCGTTGTACTGTCGCGATACCGAGGCGGTGCAATGCCCGCTTTTATGGATTCCCGATTCATCGATGAGACCAATCGCATCGGAATGAGAATGATCTTGCACGACGATCTTCTGGCATCGGACTCTCAGTCCCTCCTCATCCCACTTGATCGATTCGAGAAAACGTTGTAACGTTCGAACGTTACAGCCAATCTTCAGTGCGATGCCCTCACAATTCTTGCGTTGAACATCGGACAGTTGTCCTTGCACATACAACCGCAGTCGTTGGCGACCGCTCACGGTTTTGAAGCACATGCGAAACATGCTCAGAAACGAGTTCAGCATCCGACCGACGCTCCGAAGTTCGTCGATAGTCATCATGGCGATCCTCCGTGAGTCCGTGTGACAGTTTTGCACACGGAAGATCGTTTCTTTCACAGATTCTTGAAACTCCAAGCTGATTCAGGACTTACAAACGAAACTGGCGCTGTCCAATTAGAGTGCTTAAGTTGCGTTGGCAATGAGGCTCGTGGCGATTTGCACTTGAGCCAAAGCTGATTCACCGATGCCTGTAGAAACCAAGCCGCTGCTTCGGTCTCTGGCTATTGCTGCACTTCGCCGAGTTTCCCTTTGACAGCAACTTGCCGTCTGGCGTGTTCCTCCAATTCGGGAATCCGCAGAATGTAGATCGTTCCGTTGGCGTTGACCGTGGCGACGTGCTGACCATCGGGGTGTCTGGTCATACTGATAATCGGTCCGGGATACGCAATAGTCCGCACTCGACCCGCAGCCCAGTCGTAGATGTTGATACCTTGGATGTAGTCGTAGGCCACGATTAGCAGTTTGCCGTCGGCAGTGAAGAACGAGCTGTTGTTGACGGATGTCTGCGTTGGCAGCAGGTATTCGAGAGGTGGCGTTTCGGACAGATCCCAAACCAGACTTTTTCCTCCCGTGAATGCGGCCAGCAACTCGCCATCGTCCGACAACGCGAAGTCCTGAATCGGCGTCCTGTCTGGATGCTGCAATTCCAAGACCGGTTTTGTGCCGTCCTTGTGACTCCAGACTTGCAGCTTGCCTTCGGACAGTGGTTTGACGTAACGATCATTAGATGAACAAAGGATGCGAACTGATTTGGTGAGCACCAGCGACTCAATGCCCACTGGCAATGTTGCGATTTCGGTAGCTTCGCTGCCAATTCGGAACTGACCTCGTTTGGTGAATTCCCACGGAAGCGAGACAACGCGGTTATCCAACAAGACTTGCTGCACGCTGTGATCGTGCGGAGAGAATTGCCAAAA
>JANXOO010001342.1 GCA_025353525.1 Schlesneria sp.
CACAGTCGCGGTTGATTCCAACATCGAACGGACTTCCCGACTTGAGCTGGGTCATATTGTCAAAGACTTTTTGTTTGACCTTTTTCAGCCCCTTGTATTCGACACGGCGGACAATCGGTCGTTCGAGAATCCGGAAGACAAGCACGACACCGTCATCGGTTCGACGCACCGACGGCTCAACGCTCGCGAACCAGCGGGTACGGACCAGGGCTTCGACATCGTCCTTGATCTGCTTTTGAGTCACAATCCGACCGGCACGGGTCTTGATGTGTTTGGCAATTTCAGTTTCCGGAATCGTTGAATTCCCCTCGATCACCACTTCAAACAGTGGTTCGTCGAGTTGAAATGGTGACGGAGGTCGTTCATCGTCGCCCTCGTACGCGGAAGTTTGCTGAATCGAGCCCGACTTCGATTTCGCAGGAAGTTTGACCGCCGATCGGTCGCGTCGACTCGATGCACTATCGCTGGCACGATTCGGTTTTGGCAAATCCTGTGATGAATCCGGTTCGCTAAAACCGCCTTGTCGCGGAAGCTGTGCATAAAGGCTGGAATTCGTCGACAGTAAGGCGATCAAAAGAAACGCCAGCAGCGAATAAAACGATACCGGCGGCATTTCGGACAAGGCTGCAAGTCTGCAACGATGTGATCGCCCCGTCTGGCAACTTGTATCACTTCGCCGGATTCGTTGGTCAATCCGAATTCGTTCGTAATTCGGCGTCAGATAACTCGAAATGGAAAAACGGCGATGCGCGCGGTCGCGGTCGGAGTCATCCGACAACCGCTCGGTACTCGTATTTCTGAGGTTGACGTGCTGGAACATGCGATCGTTTCTCACGGGAACAGGCACGGTGCCTTCCTCCGATTTCCGAGCACTGGAAAGTTGATTTTTGACGTGACATTTGCGACAGAAAGCCAGTTCGGAGGAAAGCAAAACGCTCGCACGCGATCTGGCGCGGCGGCACATTTAGCCGAAAAACGGAATCACGACAAGACGAACCGGTTTCCGCAATACCGAATAATGACATTACCGCTGAATTCGGGCAGAGCCACCCTTCGCGAACGCTTCGACCTGATCCACCGTTGCCATCGTCGTGTCTCCCGGGAATGTCGTGAGAAGCGCTCCGTGAGCCCATCCCAGCCTGACCGCCTCGTCGGGAGTCCTGCCATTAAGCAGCCCGTAGATGAAGCCCGCTGCAAATCCGTCACCCCCGCCGACCCGATCCAGAACATCAAGTTCGCATGTCGGAGCGTTGTAAGTCTTGCCCTCGACCCAGCAGACCGCGCTCCAGTCGTGCCTGTTTGTCGTGTGAACTTCGCGCAGTGTTGTCGCCACGACTTTGATATTCGGCAGTTGTTTTGCCACGTCGTCCATCATTCCGACGAATGCCGCCGGATCGATTTTCGATTTTGACTCGACATCCGGTCCCTTCAACCCCAGTCCTTTCTGCAAATCCTCTTCATTGCCAACAAGGACATCAACATTCTCGACGATTCGGCGAAGGGTCTGTTGCGCGGTCGAAAGCCCTCCCGAAATCTGCCACAGTTTCGCCCGGAAGTTCAAGTCGAGCGATACGATCGCCCCCGCCGCTTTGGCGGCCTTCATTCCTTCAATAATCAGATCGGGCGTGGTTGACGATAGTGCGGCAAAAATCCCACCGCTATGGAACCACCGCAATCCTCCTGACATGATCGACTTCCAGTCGAAATCGCCTGCTTTCAATTTGGCGGCAGCTTCATTGCAGCGATTGTAAAAGACGACGGGAGCCCGCACTCCCAGTCCCTGATCGCTGTACACGGTCGCCATGTTGGGGCCCGTAACGCCATCGTGTTCGAACTGCTTGTAAAACGGTTTGACTCCCATTGCCCTGACACGCTCGGCAATCAGATCTCCGATCGGGTAGTTGACCATCGCCGATGCGACGCCGGTATTCATTCGGAAACAGTCGGACAGATTGGCCGCGACATTAAATTCACCGCCGCTTACATGGATACGGCATTCGTTGGCCTTCCGGAACGGAATGATACCGGGGTCAAGTCGATGAACCAGTGCCCCCAGCGACAGAAAATCGAGCGAACCTGTGGGAGAAATCTTCAGCATGTTATTTCCTTGAGAATTATTCGGCTCGTGGTCCGGTTTATGGGTTCGTTTGTGAGTCAATCGGCCCTGTTGAGACCGCGTACGGTACAAGATTCGACGCCGATTTGATTGGAAAGTCATCCGCATTGCAAGCGATCGTCCCATCAGTTTTATCTGCCAAGATATCTGGTGAGTCCCATCCGTCCAATGCTTCAATTATACTTCGTGCTGTCCGAATCGAGGCGCTTGCTTCGACAAATCAAGTGCGAAGGTTGGAAGAGATTGAAAAACAAAGCAGAACGA
>JANXOO010001345.1 GCA_025353525.1 Schlesneria sp.
CAAAACTGCCGCCGCCCACAGGGGGGTGGATTAAACTCTTACGTATAGCAGTGTGCCGATAAAGTAGAATGTCCCCTTTGTTTTTTCCATGTCCATTTGGTCATTGATTTTCTGCCGTTCGCCTAAATACCGACCTGTTCCAGGCGTTTGAGAGAAGATCCCTTACGAAAGATCGTGGTCCATCCACCCACACGACCAGCGGCCATGTACCCGGCGAGAAGGAATTTATTTTTTCCAATACACCGGAAGATCACTTTTCGTGTCGCGCAGAATTTCAACGATTGCCTGACGATCTTCCGCGGAAAGATGATCATATTTAGCAGAGGTATCGTTACCGGAAAGAATGTCCCACAAGCGTCGCCAGATATAGTCGCGCGACACATCCGGAAGCCCATCGAATGCTTCCGAATAAACCAGAAAGCTGCAGGGGTACTTGAACAATCGCGTCACAAGATCCAGATCGCGTAATGATCGACCCTGTGCATCGTGAGGGCCAGTCTTTGAGAATTGTTGCGAATAGTCAGAAGTCCCTTTGATCGGCTCGGCTATTTTCGCTTCACCCGCGAATAAAAGCGCTTCGACCAGTCGATCTCCATTGCTTCTGATTCGACGGATAGTGCTCTCTGACTGAATTGCTTCGGGCTTGTTGAGCAGGCGATTCATCATGTCATCATAGTCTGTCGCCTGTCGCGCATCGAAACCCGCCTTCGTCAGGCGGTTATGCACCAGGACCTGATGCTCGAGAATCATCAGCGCTACGATGTCACTATGCGGTGACAGATATTTTTTAACATTCAGCCGGTCACTCAGTTCGTTAACGTTCTGTCCAGCGGAGTTGTCGACGGGTTCCGAAACGACCTTCGACCGAATGATCAGGTTCCCAAGGTGTTTTTGAGAACCGTGAGTCCCGGTGACATACCAGCCGCCCCACCGTTGATCGACAGGAGTGGTGTGATCGACTGATCGGCTTCCTGCAGAGAAGATTGGTTGACCAGCCTGATCAACATACAGTGACCGAACAAGATGCCCCGGAATCCCCTCAGTACGAGACGAACTATGGCAAATCAGGCAATTGTCGGTTCGTCGCTCAAATCGGGGCTTTTCATTCTTTTGTTGATCGAGCGTGTAAAACACCGCCCCTGATTTGGCATCAACGGCAGAGATCTCGATGACATCACCTGCCTGACAATAGCCTACGTAAACATTCTCGTTGAAATAGACGGCTCGTGGCGTTCGCGGGTTGATACGGCGGACTTGCAGGCTGGTCTTTGAAAAAACGAACATCTGTGAATCGATCGATATGTCGAGTGCCTTCAGAACAGACGGGAGGTATCCGAACTCGTTCTGAAAGTCCAGTTCGACTTCTCCGCAATCAAGCCGTGCCTGAAGTCTGGAAATGCAATTCTCTGGTGAGGTGGCGCTATATGAAATCGGTGGCCGTTCAAAGTCGTCCTCCGCCCACAGACTGGACGCGGATATAAAAACCATTGCGCACAGAATTTTTTGCAAAACGTTAGTGACATTCATATTCGTCCCCACTGTCCGGATCCGGAAATCAAAAACAGCGTCCAAAAGGGCGAATTCTGAATTTATCGGGATCGCAGGAACCTGGATTTCAATTGGCGGGTTGGTCACGATGACACTTGTGATATTGATGGCGGTATACAGTCAGGGCTTTCCCTTGAGATACTCAAGAATTACGCATGGAGCATCAAGCTGAGCCCGATACTGATTGCAAGATGGACCAGAATGAAGATGCCGCTGATCAAGAACGATCGCTTGATTTCGACTCCGTACATTGATGAAAGGGCTGTGCCGAGCAGGCCGGCCGCAACCACTACGGCAGCGACAACTCCGGCCAGTCCAAGAATCTCCGCAAGAATATTTGCCAGAATTGCCATTCCGACGGAGACGAGAAATGCCGTCACGATGGCACTGCTAAAGCCGATCTCTTCGTCACTCAATCCCTTCAGCAACAACGTCAGAACGATCGCGTCCAAAGCAAGCAGGAGCATTAACAGGTTTCCTGTAAGTGGACCAGCCGTCACGAACTGGCAAAGCTGTTTGTAACAGAGATTTGCATTCTACCGACCTTCATGTCTTGCGCCTCTCGAGTCTTCTGGAAATCAATTCGGATCCTTTTTTTCGCGCAATCCGTCTGGTATGACTATAGACTGATTGTCTCTGAGTGTCCTGGCGCGGGGTTTTGGTTTGTGGTGCGAGTCTGACCAGGGGGAATGCTGCATGGCGGAATCTTCGAGCCCAACGACGAAAACGAATCTGAGCGATGACGATGTCGGGGCAATCGATCGGTTGCGCGAGTTGTACGCTCGACTGCGGAAAGAGCTTTCTCGCGTCATCATCGGGCAGAATGATGTCATCGAGCGGCTGGCAATTTGCATGTTTGCTCGTGGCCACGGGCTGCTGATGGGGGTTCCCGGTTTGGCCAAAACGCTGCTCGTCAGCAAAGTGGCTGAAACGATGTCTTTGAATTTCAGCCGCATTCAATTCACGCCCGACCTGATGCCGATGGACATTACCGGGACCGACATTCTGCAGGATGGTGCGGATGGACGGCGCGAGTTTCAGTTCATTCGCGGTCCGGTCTTTGCCAACATCGTTTTGGCAGACGAAATCAATCGTGCTCCGCCAAAGACACAGGCTGCGATGCTCGAGGCGATGCAAGAACAGAAAGTGACTGTCGTCGGAAAAACCTTTCGACTGGAATCGCCGTTTTTTGTGCTCGCGACCCAGAATCCCGTGGAACAGGAAGGGACCTATCCGCTTCCCGAAGCGCAACTCGACCGGTTCATGTTTCTGATTGAACTCGATTATCCCTCGGAAGAGGAAGAAATCCTGATCGCGCGGACGACGACGGGCGAGGCATTGCCGGAACTGAATCATCTGATGACGGCGGCGGAAATTATCGATCATCAGCATCTGGTGCGTCGAGTGCCGGTGCCCGATCACATTTACAAGTACGCGGCAAAGCTCGTACGCAAGACCCGACCGCACGGAGCGTCAGCTCCGGCGTGGATCAAACCGCTCGTCGCATGGGGGGCAGGTCCGCGCGCGGTCCAGTTCCTGATACTGGGTGCGAAAGCCCGTGCGGCACTGCACGGCAGTTACATGGTTCGGCTGGAGGATATTCACGAAGTCGCGGTGCCGGTATTGACGCATCGCGTCATCACGACGTTTGCCGCGCAGGCCGAAGGCCTGGATGCTAAGCAGATTGTCAAACGGTTGATTGGTGAAACGATTGAAGAAGCGTAACGCGATCAGGATTCTCGCGTTTGCGTTTCGGGGCACGTCCCGGCGTACGCGCGGGGATGCCAGGTCCGTGGTTCTCACTTGATGGAATTGGTGAATGCTCGCTGATCGCCAGCCCCGCAGCTTTCTCGATCCCCAGGTCCTTTCGCGACTGGCGGGGGTACCGTTGTTTGCCCGGCGGCCGATGCAGGGGAATGTCTCGGGACGGCATGCCAGTCCGCACCGTGGTTCAAGCGTTGAGTTTGCTGAATATCGCAAATACGTTCCTGGCGATGACCTGCGACGCCTCGACTGGCGAGCGTATGGTCGCTCTGATCGGTTCTACGTCAAGGAGTTTGAGGCCGATACGAACCTGCGTTGCTGTTTTGTCGTCGATACCAGCGGTTCGATGAACTTCGGCTCGACCGGTGTGACGAAGATCGAATATGCGAGGCGGATTGCCGGAACACTCGGATATCTTGCCAGCCAGCAGGGCGATGCCGTGGGGCTTGCCTGCGTCGCGAAGGGAGTGGTTCAGAATCTGCCTCCGAAACGGAACGCGGCTCATCTGAGGCTGGTACTCGATCTGCTTGAAAAGGCACATCCGAAAGGAGAGACGCAACTCGCCGACGTGCTGCACGAACTGGCCGAGACGATTCGCCAGCGAGCGTTGATTATCATCCTGTCAGACCTGTTCATCGAACCGGAATTGTTGCGAGGGTGTTTTCAGCATCTGCGGTTTCGGCATCACGATGCTGCGGTGTTTCATCTGCTTGATCCGCTGGAATTGAGTTTCAGTTTTCGGCGTCCGATGCGGTTCCTCGATATGGAAGGGGGGCCCGCGATCTTTGCCGAACCGAACGATATCGCTGATCGCTACGATCGGGCACTGCAGCAATACCTGAGCCAGTTGAAACAGGTGGTGCTCGAATCGGCAGTTGATTACCAGCGGATCAGTATCGACGAGAACTACGAACAGGCTCTCATCCGGTTTCTGGTGGGGCGAGCCCAGAGGAAAGGGATGCGATGAGTTTTCCCTGGTCCGGGTTTGGATTGATTCTGGATTGCCTGAGTGGGACGTTCATGCTTCCCATGTTGGTGGTTACCGGAGATATTCTGAAGCGTAACCTGCGAGATATGCTAAAGCATCACCTGCGGGATATGCTAAAGCATCACCTGCGAGATATGCTAAAGCATAACCTACGGGCGATGCTGGCGCATCACTTGCTGCTGCGGGGTGGTGGGGTGTTTTCGCATGACCTGGCTGGGGGGATGCGATGAGCTTCTTGCAGCCTTGGATGCTTTGGTGTTTTCCTGTGATCCTGTTGCCGGTTGTCATTCATCTGATTAACCAACGGCGGTTTCAGACGATTCAATGGGCGGCCATGATGTTTCTGCTGGCGGCGCATCGCATGGCCCGCGGTTATTCCCGACTGCGGCAGTGGCTGATTATGCTGTTCAGGATGCTGGCAATTGCCGGGTTATTATTTGCCGTTGCCCGGCCTTTGGCCAGCGGTTGGCTCGGGCTGGCAGCCGGCGGCAAAGCTGATACGACAATTGTGCTGCTGGATCGTTCGCCCAGTATGCAGCAGCGCGGGGCAGGGACGGGTGATTCAAAGCTCGAAACGGGCAAAAAACAGCTCGTACAGGCCCTGCAAACGCTCGGTTCGTCCCGTTTTGTACTGATTGAAAGTACAAATCACGTTCCGTACGAGATTGATTCACCAGCGGCCATTCTGGATCTTCCGGCGACCGGTCCAGCCAGTTCGTCCGCCGACCTGCCGATGATGCTTCAGGCGGCTCACGACTACATTCGCGACAACCGCTCTGGTCGAACCGAGATCTGGATCTGTTCGGACCTGCGCGAGAACGACTGGACGGCCGAAAGCGGTCGCTGGTCGACACTCCGCGATGCGTTCCTCGAATTCTCGCAAGGGGTTCGATTTCATTTACTCGCGTATTCGGAACTCCCCAGGTCAAATACCTCGATTCGTGTCACCGACGTTAAACGGCAGTCGAATTCTGACGGGGCCGAGTTATTGATTTCACTCAAACTGTCGCGGCAGGGGTATGAAGAAGAGAAGGTGACGATACCGGTCGAGTTCGAAATCGAGGGGACTCGTTCGGTCGTCGACGTTGAACTGAATGGTTCGTCGACCGATTTGAAGGACCACCGGATTCCGCTCGAACGCTCCAGAGAACGGGGCTGGGGTCGGGTTTCGATTCCGGCAGATTCAAATCCCGCTGACGACGATTTCTATTTCGTGTTTGATAATCCACCGCCACGCAAAACGATCGTCGTCGCCGACGAGCCGCAAGTCGAACGTCCGCTGCAAATCGCGGCGGCAATACCGCCTGATCCGTCATTACAAAGCCAGGCCGACGTTGTGACGCAGGAACAACTGTCAGCGGTCGAATGGGATCGTATTTCACTGGTGTTGTGGCAGGCTTCGTTGCCGACGGGAGCCGACGCCGGATTGCTGCAATCGTTCGTCGAGCGCGGGGGGCAAGTCGTGTTTCTTCCGCCGCGAAACCCTGGATCGGACGAGATTTTCGGGATGCGATGGAATCACTGGTCGACCTCGAATGATCCGATTCCGGTCGAGGTGTGGCGGGGCAATGAAGACCTGTTGCGCAGAACGCTCAGTGGTGCCGCGTTGCCGGTCGGAGAACTGGAGATTCATCAGTATTGCAGCATGAGCGGCGAATACACGCCACTGGCCACATTGAAAGGTAGCGCGACGTTACTCGGACGCGTTCCGACGAAGCAGGGTGGCGTTTACTTCTGGGCGACAACACCATCGCTGCGAGATTCGTCACTGGCAACGGGCGGAGTTGTCCTGTACGCCTTCATTCAGCGGGCGATTTCGGCAGGCGCGATTGTTTTGGGAAAGGCCCGGCAATTGGACGCCGGCGAATCGCAGGGGGAGACCTCGACACTCTGGAGCCCGATTGCCGAAGGTGATCACGGCCTTTCGACAGAATCACGGTTCCATCGAGGGGTCTACGCTGCCGGTGATCGCCTGTTGGCAGTGAACCGTCCTGCGGTCGAAGACGATGCAAGAGTATTGAACGACGCACAACTGGCAGAATTGTTTCGTAACCTGAAATTTTCTCGTGTCGACGATCGAGCGGGTAGTCTCGGTTCGCTGATCCAGGAGATCTGGCGTGCGTTTCTGATTGCGATGCTTGTATCACTGGTGGTCGAAGCGGCGCTCTGTCTGCCAAAAGTGGTTCGAGCGACCGAGTCGACTTCCTCAGCCGGCTTCGGACGACCGGCGAGAACTCCTGCACCGACAGGAGCGACGTCATGAACACGGTTCGGTCGCTGACTTTCGTCTGGTCTCCGATTTCGATGGCCCTGTCGGTGATCGTCATGTCTGTCACTGCGGCCCTTTGTTTTGTGGCGTGGCGACGGACGGGTTACCGAACTTCATTCGGTGCATTGGAATTGCTGCGTCTGGCACTGGTCTGTTTTGTGGCTCTGCTGTTCAATCAGCCGGAATGGGTTGAAGAATTCCGGCCGGATGAAAAACCGACTGTCGCCGTCCTGTGGGACAATTCGGCCAGCATGGAGACACAGGACGTCACGAATAACGAAACGGCGTCGACTACCGTTAAAACGCGACGCGAGGCCATTTCGCGATTGACTGACAGCGTCTTCTGGACGTCCGTTCAGGATAAACTTTCGATTGTCAGGCAGCCGTTCGGAACGAATGATCCTGCCGCAACAGCGGCATCGGGGCGCGGAACAAATTTGCATGAACCACTCGCACAGGCACCGCAACGATTCAGAAACCTGCGTGCGATTGTATTGGCATCGGACGGAGACTGGAACGAGGGCGAACCGCCGGTTCAGGCGGCGTCAGCATTACGGCTCAAGGGGATTCCCGTCTTTTCAATTCCGGTTGGCAGCTCGTCGCGGCTTCCGGATATCGAACTGATCAGCCTGGACTCGCCGATGTTCGGGATTGCGGGGAAATCGGTACGCGTTCCGTTCACGATTGAAAGTACGCTCCCTCGCGAACACGTTGCGACGGTCAAATTGAAAACGTCTGACGGCGAAGAAATCAGCAAGGAAATCCGGATCGCTGCGATGGGACGCACCAGCGAATGGATGATCTGGAAGCCAAAGACAACGGGCGACTACACGTTGACGGTTGATGTTCCGCAGCATGCGGATGAACTGGTTCCCGACAATAACCGGTTGGCGGCACCGATCGCCATTCGGGAAGAAAAGCTGCGGGTGCTGGTTGTTGAATCGGTCCCGCGTTGGGAATACCGCTATTTGCGAAACGCACTTTCACGCGATCCGGGCGTCGAAATTTCTTGTCTGCTGTTTCATCCTGGCTTGAACAAAGCAGGTGGCGGCAACAAGGATTACATCAAACAGTTTCCCAAAGGACTGGATGAACTCTCGAAATTCGATGTGGTCTTCCTGGGCGATGTGGGTCTGGAAGACGGGCAACTTTCGACGGAGGACTGTCGGCTTTTGAAGGGGTTGGTCGAGCACCAGGCGAGTGGTCTGGTATTCATGCCGGGATGGCAGGGACGTCAGATGTCGCTGGTCGATACAGAATTGGGTGACTTGTGTCCGGTGATGATGGATGCCGCTCAACCGGGCGGTTGGGGTTCGCGGACGGCCAGCCATTTCGAATTGACGGAACTCGGTCGCCGCAGCCTGCTGACGAAACTGGCCGACACTCAGGACGACAATATCGAAGTCTGGGAAGGACTTCCCGGCTTTCAATGGTATGCACCGGCGGTACGAGCGAAGGCGGGGTGTGAGGTTCTGGCGGTTCATAAAGACATGTCGAACGAGTTCGGTCGGCTGCCGCTTCTCGCGACACGCACTTTCGGTGCCGGAAAGGTTCTGTTTATGGGGACAGACGGTGCCTGGCGCTGGCGAAAAGGTGTTGAAGACAAATACCACTATCGCTTTTGGGGGCAAGTGGTACGCTGGATGGCCTATCAGCGGAATATGGCCAAGGGCGAATCGATGCGAATGTACTACTCTCCCGAACAGCCGCAGGTTCGTCAGACGATTGCGCTCAGTGCGAACGTCATGGAAAAGAGCGGCGAGCCATTGCCGAAGGGGGATGTGACGGCGCGGATCGTAGCCCCGTCGGGCAAGGCCGAAACGGTCCGATTCACGTCGTCGGGTGATGAATGGGGTGCGTTCGCGTCGCGGTTTACCACGGAAGAACCGGGCAAGCATGACGTCACGCTGACGTGCAAACAGACAGGAGCCATTCTGGAAGCATCGTTTTTCGTGCAGGGAACCGCGATCGAACGAACGGGCCGCGCGGCCCGCCCGGAAGTTCTGGAAGAGATTTCCCGAGTGACACAAGGTCAGGTGATCGCACAGGATCGACTGGAGCAGGTATTGCAAAACCTGGCGGCATTGCCGGAACCGCTGCCATCGATCCGCCGCGTTCAATTGTGGTGCCATCCGGTCGTCGCGACGGTACTTGTCGTCATGTTGGGAACATTTTGGGTGGGAAGAAAAGTCATCGGATTAATTTAACGGCCCTGAAAGGGATTAAGAGGCTCAAAGAGGGTGGGAAGCCGGCAGGTGCGTCACTCAATGGGAGGGCGCGGCTCCCGCCGAGCCGCTGAGTCAATCGGTCAACTCAATTCGCAAGGCCCAAAAGCAAGAGGAATTGAATATCCATGAAAAATGAAAAAACAAAAAAGAGAGCAGCCAAGGCGAGCCCGGTGGCGTCAGCTCCGGGGGTTTTCGGCGACAAACAAGATGATTCGGATAACACCATTGCGTGGACATGTCATATTCCCTCTTTGTTTTTGCCTTCGTCTTTTTACGCCGACCAGGAAATTCAGATGTTTAGTACTACAGGTTGCTCGAA
>JANXOO010001348.1 GCA_025353525.1 Schlesneria sp.
ACAATTCTTGTTGCCAGCGATGCAGAGATGCTTGATATCCGCGCCCGGCGCGTCGCCGTCATTCGCCGGGGCCGCGATTTTGCATTGATCCAGCGGTCACCCGTGTCAAAAAACGAGATTCAGCCTCCGGAGCCATTGAACGAAGGAGAACTCGTGGTGACATCCGGCAACCTCGAACTGTTCGGATTCTTGCAGGATCAGCCGTCGACGGTCGGGGCGCGATAATGGTTGGCAAGCGTTTTGAATTCCGTCGAAGAAATCGGTCGAAATGATTTTTAAACTGATCGATTGGGCACTGAATAACCGGCTGATCGTCGTGTTGTTGACGATCGCACTGATCGGCGTCGGCGGATTTTCGCTCGTACACCTCAACGTCGAAGCGTATCCCGATCCGGCACCGGCTATCGTCGAAATCATCAGTCAATACCCCGGAGCTTCAGCGGAAGAAGTCGAACGCGAAGTCACGATTCCGCTGGAAATTGCTCTGGCGGGGATGCCCGGCCTGAAATCAACTCGAAGCAAGTCGCTGCTCGGGCTGTCACACGTTCGCAACCAGTTCGAATACAGTACTGATTTTTTTCGGGCCCGCCTGGAAGTTCTTAACCGGATGTATACGGCGTCATTGCCAACCGGAGTCACACCGACACTGGCCAATACGACACCGACGGGCGAGATTTACCGTTACATCGTCAAAGGCCCGAAAGATGCCCTCGGTCACGAATTGTATAACTCTGCGGATTTGAAATCGCTCGAAGACTGGGTTCTCGAGCGTGAGTTCCGCCGCATTCCGCGAATCGCTGATGTCGTGTCATTCGGCGGGGCCATCAAACGATACGAGATTCAACCGCACCCGGAACGGCTGAAAGCCTACGGAATCAGCATCGACCAGCTACAAAAAGCGATTTCCGAAAACAATTCCAACGTCGGCGGCGATTTCGTCATCCAGGGCCCGACAGTACAGGCTGTGCGCGGTCTTGGGCTGCTTGGAGGAGGACTCGATCCGGCCCGAACGTATCCGGCCGATGCCGATCCGACCGCCGTCGCGCTTCATTTGCGAAAAGGTGAAGACCGCCGACTGCGAGAACTGCGCGGAATCGTGCTCGCCGCAACGAACAACGTCCCGATCCGCGTCGGAGATGTCGTTGACGGCGGTTCGTATTCGTCCAACACACAATCAGACGAACGAGGTGTGATCGTCGGGTCACATCCCCCGCAGGGGCGCGTCGCCGTCAGTCGTCCTGTCACGAATGACGATGGAGAAGACGTTCTCGATGCAGACGGAAACAGGATCTGGACTGATCGTCCCGATGTGGTTCAGGGGATCATCTTGCTGAGAAAGGCCGAGCAGTCTCTTCCGGCACTCAACGATGTCAAAGACAAGGTCAAAGAGCTGAATTCCAATTCCGGAAAAGTTTTGCCGGGAGTCGAAATCGAGACGATCTACGACCGAACCAGACTCGTCGATCTGACGACTCATACTGTCCGCGAAAACGTCGTTCTGGGAATCGTACTCGTCTCGATCATTCTGCTCGTCTTCCTGAACCACTTTCAAAGTGCGATCATCGTTGCGATCAACATCCCCCTGGCATTGCTGTTCGCAATGGCCGTTCTTTATTTCAGGGGAAAAAGTGCCAATCTGCTGTCGCTCGGTGCTGTCGATTTCGGGATTATCGTTGATTCATCAGTCATTATGGTGGAAGCGATCTTCCGGTCACTGAGTGCGGGCGAGCGACCCGACCTGGAACTGAAAGACCGCATCCTGCGCGCATCGGGCGATGTCGAACGCGGTCTGTTCTATTCGACGATCATTATGGTTTTTGCCCTGTTGCCACTGTTCACAATGCAAGGGCCCGAAGGTCAGATTTTTGGTCCGATGGCCGATACATATGCGTTCGCACTTGGAGGGGCGCTGCTGTTGGCGTTGACCCTGTCGCCGGTATTGTGCCGGATGTTCTTCACCAATATCAAACCGACGAGCGACAATTTTATCGTCGTTGGCCTGAAGCACTTCTATGGGACTCAATTAAAACTCGCCTTGAAATTTCGCTGGCTGACGGTCGGACTGTTCCTGGGGATGACAATCGTGACAGCGATGGTGATCCCGTTCCTTGGTGCCGAATTCATGCCGGAACTCGAAGAAGGAAATGTTTACGTTCGAGGAACATTCCCGGTCAATGTGTCTCTGGACGAAGTGGCTGAAAAGGCAGCGGTGGCTCGAAAAATCCTGCAGAAACATCCCGAGACCATTCTGATTCTGAATCAGATGGGGCGACCCGACGACGGAACCGACCCCACCGGTTTTTACAATTGCGAGTTCTCGGTACCGCTGAAGAATCACGACGACTGGCCAAAAGTCGCGCGACAGGTCGGGTGGAGGCGATGGGTCTATGGCCCGGCCCGGCCCCGCACCAAAGACGAATTGATCGAAGAGATGAACCTCGAGCTGAAGGTGGCGATCCCCGGGGTCGACTGGAACTTTTCTCAGTACATTCGCGACAACGTGATGGAAACGCTGTCGGGGGTGAAGGGTGAAAATGCCGTCAAGATTTTCGGACCAGACCTGGATCAACTCGAGAAGATTGCCGAAAAAGTAAAGGCGACATTGAACGACGTACGCGGCATTGAAAACGTCGGAATCTTCCGGATCAAAGGCCAGGCAAACCTCGAATTTGCCATTGATCGCAACAAATGTGCGCTTTGGAACGTCAGCGTCGCAGACGTTCAGGACGTACTTTCGACGGCCGTCGGAGGAAAGGCACTGACGCAAGCCGTCGAAGGTGAACGCAAGTTCGATGTCACACTGCGCTGGCCCGAGCGACTCCGCTACAACGAAGAAACGATTCTCGACATCCCTGTCGAAGTTGTTGGCAATCACCTTGCGAATGACAATGACAGCCAGTCAACCAGTTCCGGAAAAGTTGATTATGCGGGGGGACGACGGAGCAACCTTGCCGTCACAGGCAGTCGCGAGAATATGACATACACGAATTCGGGAAGTGTCCCGCGTCGCCGCTTGCGGGATTTGGTCACTCCGATCACCGCCAACGGTGATCCCGAT
This sequence comes from Schlesneria sp., assembly GCA_025353525.1. Lineage (GTDB taxonomy): Bacteria > Planctomycetota > Planctomycetia > Planctomycetales > Planctomycetaceae > Schlesneria. The sequence continues at coordinate 3,059 of JANXOO010001348.1, forward strand.
CCGGACGGAGCGTTCGTTCGGTCCGGTGCGTCGACGATTTACCGCGAGAAGGCCAGCCGATTGATCGCCGTCAAATTCAGCGTCCGCGGCCGGGATCTGGCCGGAACCGTCGCAGAAGCTCAGAAGAAAACCCGTGACTACTTCAACGCCCCGTACAGCTCTGAATGGAGCGGTGAATTTCAGGAGATGCAGGAAGCCGTCGAACGCCTTGCCATCGCCGCCACCCTCGCTCTGGTGCTGATCATCGTCCTGCTTTACATCGCATTGCGATCACTGCTCGATGCAATGGTTGTGCTCTCGAACGTTGTCGTTATGAGCATGGGGGGAGTCTGGGCTTTGTACCTGACGGGCGAGCATTTCAACATCTCCGCTGGAGTCGGATTCATTTCCGTTCTGGGTGTCGGGATCATGAACGGCCTGTTACTGGTGTCGTGGTTTAACAATTCTCGCTCGCACGGAGTTCCCCTGAACGAGGCACTCGTCGACGGCATTGAAAAACGGATTCGTCCGCTGACGATGACGGCATTGACGGCAATCTTCGGACTCCTTCCTGCCGCAGTGTCAACTCAGATTGGCTCCGAAACCCAGCGTCCACTGGCAATCGTAGTGGTCGGAGGAATGATCACGATCATGCTGATGGTCAACCTGATCCCGGTGCTGTACAGCTTCTACGGAAACCGTCAACCACCGGCCGGAGGCGGCGTCGGTCACTAGCGCTGCAACACAGAGAACTCCAGCCCACACGCACCCGTCACCGAACAGCTGAGCCGCAAACGTTTCCGTCAGCACGATCACCGATCACGTTGCCTTGTGCGGCAAAAGTAAAATGCCTGTAAGGCTTCTTCAGGCCATGAACGATTTTCGTCAGGCCGGGCTGAAGACGGATTCCACGTGTGACTTCCCGCCAACATTGCGAACGTTGATCGCATGATGTAGCGTTGAGTCGTTCGATCAAGCGATCGATTGCGTTCATCTGGTATCCGGAAACCACGTCGAGTTTATGTCAAAAAAAAAACCGGGAATTGTGACGCGAGACCGTCCAGAACGTTTCAATGAACATCGGGATGTGAACGGAAGCCGCGATCGATCCCGCTGGCATTGGTGGATTTGGCCTGCATTCGTGGCAGTCGTCGCAGTTCGGGTTGCAGCGGCAAGCGGCGATCTCGCTCTGGATGAAATCTGGTCGCTGTGGTTCGTTAAAAACGTCCTTCGGAATGCGATTCAGGTCATCGCCTTGAGGCACGACAATAATCACATCCTGAATACGCTGATGATGTACGGGTTGGGGCCAGACTTGCCCGGAATCTGTTATCGCGTACTTCCGGCAATCGCGTCGGTCGCGGCCGTTTATCTCGCAGTGAGAATTACTGTACGCCGGACCGGAGATTTGGCTCCTGCAATAACGTGGATC
>JANXOO010001402.1 GCA_025353525.1 Schlesneria sp.
GAACTGACGGTTCGGATCTGGACCAAGGCGCTCCACGGACATATCGCGGTATCGAGGTACAAACCGCCGGACGAACTGCTGGTGCTCGACGGAATCCCGCGCAATCCCAATCAGGTTGAAATGCTGAAAGGAACGATTAACGTCCTTGCGATCATCCATCTGATCTGTGTTGACGAAGCACGGATGATCGACCGGATCAAACGCCGCGCGATTCGCGAAAACCGGTCGGATGACGCCAACGAAGACATCATTCGCACGCGGTTCAACGTTTACCGCGGCGAGTCCGAGCCGGTCATCAATTGCTACCCGAAAGAATCGATCAAATGTATCGATGCGATGCAGTCACCCCCGGAAGTGCTGGTCGAAGTCCTGCAACACCTGATCCCGATTCGCAATCAATGGCTGTCCGAACTGCCCGAATTGCCGATGTGAATCGCCAAAAACGTTCGGCGAAAGGTCTGTTTTTTGACGGTTTCGACTTTGCCCCGGTACACTCTGTCGATTAGCATATTCTTTCGATGGAGCGAAGGGTTCGGGGCCATCGCCTGATTGGCCCGAACGAGTTCTGATTGCGTCGCATGGATGCGGGTGGATTTGATGTCCGTGGCTGTCCAACAGTTTGAAGTCGAATTGGTTGCGATTCGCGACCGCGTGAATGTGCGGCTTGCGGAATCGCTCGCGCCACTCGACGACTGCCCGGCAGCATTGCGAGAATCGATGGCGTACAGCCTGCTTGCAGGTGGCAAGCGACTTCGCCCGATTCTGGTTCTTTTCGCGTGCGAAGCGTGCGGTGGCCTGATCGACGACGCGATGCCGGTCGCGTGTGCCATCGAAATGATTCATACATATTCGCTGATTCACGATGACCTTCCCGCAATGGACGACGACGACGTTCGGCGCGGTCGTCCGACCAATCACAAGGTTTACGGCGAAGCCGTGGCGATCCTTGCCGGAGACGCGTTGCTCACACTGGCATTCGAAGTGATCGCCCGGAACACCCGAAACGGTTCGGTCGCTGCTGCTTGCTGTGCCGATTTGGCGTCTGCCGCTGGCTGGTGCGGTATGGTCGGTGGTCAGGTCGCGGATCTGGAAGCCGAAAAACAACTCGAACACCGATATTCGTCACAAACGACGTCTTGTGATGTCGCCCGAACCGGTGCGGAGCAGTCCCTTATCCAACTGGAAGCCATTCATCGGCGTAAGACCGGGCGATTGCTCTGCTCTGCCGTGACACTCGGGGCGCGCGTCGCGCAAGCCGACACAAATTTGGTTGATCGTCTGCAAGAATTCGGAAAACATGTTGGATTGGCCTTTCAGATTGCGGATGATTTACTGGATGTCACCGGTGATGCAGCAAAATTGGGAAAGAACGTCGGAAAAGATGCAACACTGGGAAAAATGACGTACCCGGGGTTTTTGGGGATCGAGGCCAGCCGCCGCAAGGCGGACGACCTGATTCAGGAAGCCTGTCGATTGCTCGAACCACTTGGATCGCGAGCAGACAAACTGGTCTCGCTGGCACATTTTGTGACTCGACGAGACCACTGACGAAATTGAATTCCCGACAGGGAACAACACAGGAGTCGACCATGAAATTTGAACTGCTACCGGGAATTCAATCGCCCCGGGATCTTCGCAGCCTGACGGACCCGCAACTGGTTCAGTTGGCTGACGAAATCCGGGAAGCGTTGTGCAATCTGGTGCAGGAACGATCGGCTCATTTTGCCAGTAATCTGGGAGTCGTCGAATTGTGTCTGGCTCTCCATCTGGTTTATGACTTTTCCAAAGATCGATTGATCTGGGATACAGGACACCAGATTTACCCGCACAAGTTAATTACCGGTCGCTTTGATCGCTTCAGCACGATCCGGACGAAGGGGGGCCTGATGGGCTTCCCGAACCCGAATGAAAGTCCGTACGACCTGTTTATGACGGGCCACGCCGGTTCCAGTGTGTCTACCGTTCTGGGTCTGAAAGCCGCCGATGATCTGCGGGGTGAGCCACACCGAAAATCAGTGGCCGTCATCGGCGACGGCGCACTTCCGTCGGGCGTCGTGTTCGAAGCCATGAACAATGCTGCCGAGTTGAAGAAGGACCTGCTGGTCATTCTGAACGACAATAAAATGGGGATCTGTCCCCGAGTCGGCGGCCTGGCAAAATACCTCGACAGGGCTCGCACGGCACCGTTTTACAACGGCCTGAAACGGGACGTGAACTGGCTGCTGAACAAGCTGCCCATGGTTGGCAAATCCTCAAGCAAGGCGATCGGCCAATTCAAAGACGCTCTGAAAGGATTCCTGCACGGCGGAATGTTGTTCGAAGAAATGGGATTCCGGTACATCGGCCCCGTCGACGGCCACAACCTGTTCGAACTGCGACAGGCACTCGAAATGGTAAAAGAGGTCAGCGGGCCAGTCCTGCTGCACGTCCTCACGCAGAAAGGGCACGGATTCGAGCCCGCGTGCGAAGACCCCGTGATGTTCCACGCACCTCCGCCATTCGCCCGTAACAATAACAACGAAGTCGTTTCCGTCCGCAAATCGAATTCGCGAGCCTACACCAATTCGATGAGTGATTCGATCTACGACGCGATGCAACGTGATCCGAAAGTTTGCGTGCTAACTGCAGCGATGTGCGAAGGAAACAAACTCGGTCGAGTCCGGCAGGAATTTCCCGACCGGTTCTTCGACACGGGAATTTGCGAAGCTCATACGGTCGCATTTGCAGGAGGGATGGCAAAAAGCGGACTCAGGCCGATCGTCAACATTTACAGCACGTTCCTGCAACGAAGCTTCGACCACATCTTCCAGGAAGTGGCGTTGCAGAACCTGCCCGTCACGTTCTGTCTCGACCGAGGTGGCCTCGCAGGGCCCGACGGTCCGACACATCACGGCGTCTTTGACAACACGTACATGCGTGTCTTCCCCAATATGACAGTGATGGCGCCCGGCGACGAACTCGATGTCGGCCCGATGCTCGACTTCGCACTTGCGCACGACGGCCCGACATCGATCCGGTACCCCAAGGCCAATGTCGAAAATGTTGAACGGGCCGAGACACCCGTCGAATTCGGCAAGGCAGAAGTCTGGCGCTGGGGCGAAGACGGAATGTTTATCGCCTTCGGAACGCTGTTCACAACATGCGTCGCTGCGTCAGAACGACTGCGTGAAGAAGGACTGGATGTTGGCGTCATCAATGCACGTTTCGCAAAACCGATTGACCAGACGACAATCTTCCGAGCGATCGAAGAAACCGGATTCGCGATCACGGTCGAAGAGAATACCGTCTGCGGAGGATTCGGTTCCGCAGTCCTGGAAGCAGCAAACGCCGCAGGAATTTCGACCAGCAATCTGAAATGCCTGGGGATCCCCGACCGGTTCATCGAACACGGCGAACGCGATGAATTACTTGCCGACCTGGGCCTGGATATCGAAGGGCTTGTCGCCACCGCCCAATCCCTCTCCGACCGCGGCACCTTTTTACGCTCGCGACAATGATTGGGGCATCGGCATGGCAAGTTTCCGCGGGTGACGCCGGGCAATTACGCTCGCGACAATGAACAAAGCGTTTACAAGGATGTTGGCCATGACAAAAAATCGTCGATTTATTCGTGTCGTTCTGACCGTAATCCTGAGTTTCGCTCCGGCAGCAGCTTTTTCTGCTGGCGAGTATAAGCTCGAAGAACCGGTCGATGATGTGCGGATTTTCGGGGTAGGGACCCGAGTGGACATCACGGGAAAAGTGCAGGCGGTTCCCAAAGCGGCTCATATGACTCAGGCAGTCTCGGCGGCACTGTCGTATCGGGAGCGGCGACTGCTCGGTCCCGGCAGCGACGCCGAATCGTTTCGATCGGTTCGCGAATATGAAACGGCGCAAGCCGATATCAATGTCGACGGGAACAAGACGGCCATCCGATTGGCCGACAGTCTGAAGTTGATCGTCGCTCAGGGACGATCCGAAGGCGTGGAACTTTACGGCCTGAGCGGACTTTTGACCGCCGATGAACTCGATCTGATTCGATCGCCCGCTGACAGCCTTGCGATGATGTCGCTATTGCCTGCAAAAGAAGTTGAAATCGGTTCAAAGTGGACGGTGCCCGGCTGGGCCTTTCAGATGCTGACGGCACTCGATGCAGTGGTTGAAG
>JANXOO010001433.1 GCA_025353525.1 Schlesneria sp.
TGAACTTCGAGTTTCACTTTTGGGTCGCCGCGAACGACCAGGTCTTCGAGTGTCGTCGTGCAGCCCGGCGAAACGACTCGCAAGTGCATCGAATCGCCGTTGTTGACCCCGTAATATTGCATGTCCGAAGGACTCATGTGCACGTGCCGCATCGCGCGGATGACACCCGACTTCAGTTCGACAACGCCAACAGGTCCAACCAGCACGCAGCCAGGTGTGTCGCGATGATCGCCACTCACACGAACCGGAACGTCGATTCCCAGTGAAATGGAATCGGTAAACGCCAGTTCAACCTGAGACGGTCGGCAAGGTCCGAGAACGCGCACCTCAGGCAACATTCGCTTGCGAGGTCCGACGACCATCACCGTCTGTTTTGCGGCAAAATAACCGTCCTGGTACAGCCATTTCATCGGTTCGAGTTGAGCGCCTGGTCCGTAAAGGATCTCGACGTGTTCCTGTGTCAGGTGAACGTGGCGTGCGGAAATATTCACGAGTAGCGGATTTCGCGCGGGGGCAGTTGTTGCGGCCGACGGACCCGCTGCACTCAGGTGCTTGTCGAGCACCGAGCGAACGACGCGTTCGATATCAATTCGATTCAACTCGATTGCCATTCGATCCCTCTAGCCGTCTGCATCAATCACGGTCAGTTCAACGCCTGCGTTCTCAATGACGCGGCGCCATTGTTCGTTTAATCCGGAATCGACAATCATGCGTGTCACGCTTGATAATTCACAAAGGAACGTCAGTGCCGACCTGCCGAATTTGCTGCTGTCCGCCACCACCCAAACTTCTTCCGCCGCCTTGATCATCCGTCGTTCGCACTCAACCAGCAGCGAATTGCTGTTAAACAAACCCTTTTCAGTGATCCCGCCGGCACTCATGATAACCCGTGGAACGTTCAATTCTCCAAGTGTCTTTTCCGCCAGTGGACCCAGTGCAACCCCCGTTCGCGGGTAGAGGTAACCGCCGATCAGGATCAGTTCGATATCCGATTGTTGAGCTAACAAATTGGCAATCGGCAGCGAGTTCGTGACAACTTGCAACCGTTTGCCAACCAGATACCTTGCCACTTCGAGCGTTGTGGTCCCCCCATCCAGCAGAATCGTCTCCCCTTGCGGGATCAGTTCCGCGACCGCCCTGCCAATCTTTGCCTTCTCAGTCGCCTCACGATCCCGGCGTTCTTCAAACGGCGTCAGCGACTCGCCCGTGTATGCGGCCCCACCTCGCGTTCGACGAATTTGACCGATCCCGTCAAGATACTCCAAATCCCGTCTAACCGTTGATTCGCTCGCCCCCAGCTTTCCAACAAGTTCTTGAAGAGACACAAACCCATGCTGCTCAATAAGTTGAAGGATTTCATCGCGACGTTGATCGAGGATCATAACCAATGGCTCTTCCCTGAAAATCGTCCGACCCACTCCATCAAACCAATCATCTACTTCCCATATTACCACGAAATTGACCGGAATCAATCAACTTCAGTCATATTCATTCAATATTCTCACGAATTCAGTCAGAGGTGGTTGGGGTTTGGCTGGAGTTCAGGCTTTGGCCTGCCTTCCTCCCCCGCCACCCACCACAAACACCCCATCCAACCCAAGTCGCACTGTCGGAAACCCGATTCAAAAGAGCGATCGACGAATCAAACAAACCACCCGCGCAAGCTGTCGACCAATCAAACGGGCAGAGTTAATACAGAAGGGGAGATTGCTGCGAAGGCGCCTTACAAGGCAGTCGACTCGCAGGAAAAGTCAACCCAGACCCCCTGAGATCACACACCGGTCGGTCAATGGATTCGAAATGCCGGAAAGATCAACGGCAGTCTGTTCCACCGTCCAGAATGATCTGGTGGATCGATAAGAGAAAAAGCTCAACAGGGGCAATCGCAGTCCTGTAAACTGGCTGCAATCGCGCACTGGATCGGCCTCAAACGTCGTCTCGATCGAGATCGAGCGCGGGCCTGCGAAAAATATTAATGACGTATTGCGCCTTCCGGCGCAACGAGGCCACCTACGCCAATAGCCAGTGGCAAAAATCGCATTTTATCAATCGAGCATGTCGGCTCAGAAACCGGAATACATACGATGGCCACGCGATTGACTGCAGGAAACAAATCGCGACGCAATGACCTGTCGAATTCACTGGACAACGCGACACCCGATAAAACATCTAATCCGAGTGGCCGATAAGGAGGATTCGAAATCCTCCTGCGACCACTCGGGTGAAACTGACTGTT
>JANXOO010001465.1 GCA_025353525.1 Schlesneria sp.
TCGAAGGGGGCCGCGCCATTCTCATGCTTCGAGTCATCGCACTCAGCGGAGTTTGGGACCACGTTCGAAATCTGGCCCTCAAAAAACTACCCATGCCCATTCCGGTAGCACCAACGAAACTCGACGCCAATTCAAACGAAAAACCCCTGAAAATTGCGGTGTAGAGCGGACCGCACCCCTCTGCGCCGTGAATTCGAGTTAATTGGACTTATCCTCATTCACGGCATGTGAACGCCTGAATGAACCGACACACTCGACATCCAGACGCTGACTTCTGCCGGAACCGAATCCCTTCAGGATTTCTGTTTTGATCGGGAAAATCGTCTTGTATCCCCTTCAGAGTAGACGCTATAATTTGCGGACTGACTGGTCAGTCCAATTTGAGGAGCGTTGTAATGAACTTGTCTGCCGCCGGCCTCGGTGACGCGAAACGGAGTCGGTTCGAGGAACGTAAGGAAAAGATTCTTGACGCGGCCACAAAGCTTTTCGCCACTCATGGTTACGCCGATACGGACACGCAACTTCTGGCCGACGAATTGGGTGTCGGTAAAGGAACCCTTTATCGGTACTTCCCAAGCAAACAAGAGCTATTTTTGGCTGCTGCTGATCGGGGAATGCGGCGGCTGATTGAATATATCGATACCCGTATCGCTGCGATTGAAGATCCGCCTGAGCGGATCGCGCAGGTGGTTCGTTCGTATCTGACATTTTTTTCCGAACACTCGGAGTTATGCGAGCTTCTGATTCACGAACGGGCGTTGTTCAAAGATCGCAAAAAACCGACTTACATTGTGCATCGGGAGGCGAACCGCGAGCGGTTGAGAGTGCTCTATCAAACGTATATCGACGAAGGGCAGATTCGCGATCTCCCGGTCGATCAATTGCTCGATGTCTTTGGAGATTTGCTCTACGGGACCATGTTTGCCAACTATTTTTGCGATCGACAGATTTCCATTGATGAGCAGGCTCGCGGCATTCTGGACATCCTGTTTCATGGCATCCTGACCGAAACGGGGAGGCAGCGTAGGCTGCATGAATGACGGTTTTCGACTCGTAATTTATCGCGGAGAGAGTTCCGCATCCAGGTACTCGGTGACATATGTTTTCAATTACACGCATTCGCTGGCATCAATACCCGTCGGTTTTCATGGCGGTATGTCTTGGCACAGCAGGATGCGGGCTCGCGCCGCCCCCAATGCCGCCGGTCATCGTGCCTGAAGTCGAAGTGTGTCTCCCATCGTCTCGAGAAGTCACCGATCGCGAAGATTTCACGGGGCAGACCGAAGCGGTGAGGACGATCGACATTCGAGCACGCGTCACTGGCTATTTGAAGGCGGTCCATTTCCGACATGGATCAGAAGTCAAAAAAGGCGAATTGCTTTTTGAAATCGATCCGCCTTATTACCAGGCCGAAGCTGATCGGGCAGCGGGAGTGGTTGCAGAAATGGAAGCCAAGTCCGATCGAATGACACTCGATTATGAACGTGCGAAGAAGCTTTTACCTGCGCGTACGATCGTCAAAGAACAGTTTGATCTGGTCTCGGGAGAGATGGCGCAGTCGGTCGCGCAGTTGCGATCAGCCAAAGCCGCACTCAAGATCGCTGAAGTGAACCTGGCTTATTGCGAAATTCGGGCAACGATCGACGGCAGGTTGAGCCGACCCAATATCGATCCCGGAAACCTCGTCAAGGCCGATGATACTGTGCTGACAAGGATTGTCAGTCAGAACCCGATCTGGGTGTACTTTGACCTTGATGAACGAACGATGCTTCGCTTGCGTCGACTTTCGCCGAACAGTTCCATCGGCGATTCGGCCGCTGGCAAAATGTCAGTACAAATGGCGCTGGTGGATGAACCCACGTTTTTTCGCGAAGGCGAACTGGACTTTGAAGACAATCGACTCGACCCCGGTACGGGCACGTTGCGAGTGCGAGCCGTCTTCGACAATTCCGACGGTTTGTTGTCAGCGGGTCTGTTTGTGCGAATCCGTTTGCCGATCGGTGCTCCTCACCGGTCGCTGCTGGTGCCCGAGCAATCACTCGGAACTGATCAGGGCCAAAAATTTCTCTATGTTTTGACTGCAGATGATCAAGTGACTTATCGCGCGGTCGAAGTCGGCAAGGTTCATGACCGGCAGCGAGTGATCAATACCGGACTTGAGCCCGATGAACGCGTGGTGGTCACCGGAATGCAGCGCGTGCGGCCAGGTATCAAAGTCAAACCTGAAATGACCGACGGTGCCGCTTTGTCCGCTGCCGACGCTCGTTCGAAGGCACAGGCCAAGCAGGCAAACTAATGGTTCAGTCAAGTCGGCGAGGCGGAAATGATCTCACGGTTCTTTATTGATCGACCGATCTTCGCGTCAGTGCTGTCGATGATCATTACGCTGGCGGGCGGCGTGGCCGTCTTCAATTTGCCGATCGCGCAATTCCCGCAGGTTTCACCACCGACCGTGAGTGTGACCTGTACTTACCCCGGTGCCAGCGCGAAAGATGTCGCCGAAGCGGTCGCCGCTCCCATCGAGCAGCAAGTCAATGGCGTCGAAGGCATGATGTTCATGTCGTCGAACTGTACCAACGACGGCCAATACAATTTAACAGTCACTTTTCATCACACTGTCGATGTGAACATGGCGCAGGTGCTGGTGCAGAACCGCGTCAGCCTGGCAGTTCCAATGCTGCCTGACGTGATCAAGCAAACGGGCGTCAGTACTCGCAAGCGATCACCCGATATTCTGATGGGCATTGCTCTTCTGTCTCCCGACCATCGCTACGACCAGCTCTATCTGAGCAACTATGCCATATTGCAGATCAAAGATGAATTGGCGCGGATGGATGGCGTCGCCGATGTCTTCGTCTTCGGCCAGCGCGACTATAGCATGCGCGTGTGGGTCAGCCCCGAGCAACTGGCGGCTCGCAGTTTGACGGCCCGTGACGTGACGCGAGCAATTAGCGAACAGAACATGCCTGTCGCGTCCGGTGCCATTGGCCAGGAGCCGACACTTTCCGGGCAGGAATTTCAGATCACGCTCAACACTCTGGGACGGCTGACAGACCCCGAGCAGTTTGGTGAAATCATTCTCAAAGCAACACCCGACGGGCGGATGACGCGATTGAAGGACGTGGCGAGGATTGAACTTGCTGCCAAAAATGTGGATGTGAACGTCAGCATGGATGGTTCACCCACGGTCTTTCTGGCGATTTTCCAGATGCCGGATGCCAATGCCCTCGATACTCATGATCGCGTGATGGCGAAAATGGCCGAATTGTCAGAAGCATTTCCCGAGGGCCTGACCTACGACGTCGGTTTCACCACGGTGCCTTACACACGCGAATCGATCCGCGAGGTATTCAATACTCTGCGGGACGCCATCATTCTCGTGGCGGCCGTGGTTCTTTTGTTCTTGCAGAACTGGCGTTCAGCGATTATTCCGCTGGTGGCGGTGCCGGTCGCCATCATCGGGACATTTGCGGCGATGGCCGTCTTCGGCTTCAGCTTGAACAATCTGACATTGTTTGGACTCGTCCTTGCGATCGGGATTGTCGTCGACGATGCAATCGTTGTGGTCGAGGCTGTCGAACACCACATCGAGCGCGGACTTCCACCGCGTGAGGCCACGATCCGTGCGATGGACGAAGTCTCGGGCCCCGTTATTGCAGTCGGGCTTGTATTAAGTGCGGTCTTCGTGCCCTGTGCCTTCATCAGTGGAATCACGGGACAGTTTTTTCGTCAGTTCGCCATGACGATTGCCATTTCGACGATCATTTCAGCGTTCAATTCTTTGACGCTCAGTCCCGCCCTGACCGCTCTGTTACTTCTCCCACGCGGTAAAACGCCACCCCCACCGCTTCCCTGGCTGGCATTTCCGCTGATCGGCGCAGGAATTGGCTGGTTTTTGGCGGGTGACGTTGAACCGCTTTTGAACCGGGCATTCTTGTTGCTTCCACAGCCATTTGCACAGTTTTTCGCAAATCACGCAACAATATCGGCAGTTGTGATTTCGGCGGCAGTGCTGGCGGTGGTTGGCAAAACACTCAATCGACTGTTGGGCACCGGCTTTCGCTGGTTTAACCGCGTGTTTCTGCAGGCAACGGACTGGTACACCAAGGGTGTCTCGGGCTTGTTACGTGTCAGTCTGCTGGTGCTTGCCGTGTATTGTGGTCTGCTCGGTCTGACCTGGTGGCGATTCGTCGCCACTCCCAAGGGGTTTATTCCTTCGCAGGATATGGGCTACCTGATGGTGAATATACAGTTGCCAGATTCGGCTTCGATGGAGCGGACACAAGAGGTCGTTGACCATATTGTGCGAGTCGCAATGGCTCACCCGGGCATCAAGCACTGTTCGGGCATCTCAGGCCAGTCGTTTGTTTTAAACGCGTTCGGCTCGAACTTCGGTTCAATGTTCGTCAACTTGAAGGATTATCATCTGCGGCGCGATCCCGGCATGTCGAGCACCGCCATTGCGGACTATTTACGGACTGAATTCGGAAAGCAGATTGTTGGTGCCAACGTTCAGGTCTTCCCTCCCCCTCCGATCCGCGGCGTCGGGCGTGCTGGCGGATTTATGATCATGATCGAAGATCGTGGCGATGTCGGGCCGCAAGTCTTGCAGAAAGAAACGGAAAACCTGGCCGCCCTGGGTGCCAAAACGCCAGGCCTGATGGCGTTGTTCTCGGTCTTTCGAGCGAATGTGCCGCAGTACAAAATCAAGGTGAATCAAAGGCAACTCGTGTTACGTCACGTCCCTGTCAGCGAAGTTGCTGACGCACTGCGTATCTACCAGGGATCGCTGTATGTGAATGACTTCAATCGTTTCGGCCGCACGTGGCAGGTGATCGTGCAGTCTGACGAGCAGTATCGGGACAACCCGGACGACATCTCGCGGTTGAAAGTTCGCAACGTAGAAGGTGCGATGGTGCCACTCGGTTCTCTGGCGAACGTACAGGAAGTCAACGGACCGCTGGTGCTGACCCGGTACAACATGTACCCGGCGGCGTCGATTAACGGCATGGCCGCCCCCGGTGCCAGTTCGCAACAGGCGATCGAAGCAATGGAACGACTGGCGCGAGATCATTTACCGCGCAATATGAGTTTCGAATGGACTGATATGTCGTACCTCGAACTGCTCGCAGGGAATACGGCGACGGTAATCTTCGGCTTCGCGGTCGTGATGGTGTTTCTCGTTCTGGCGGCGCAATACGAAAGTTGGTCGCTTCCGTTGGCAGTCATTCTCGTGGTGCCGATGTGTCTGCTGAGCGCTCTCGTGGGTGTCAACATCGCTCAAATGGACGTGAATATATTTACACGAATCGGATTTGTGGTGCTCGTGGGATTGGCCAGCAAGAACGCGATTTTGATCGTCGAATTTGCCAAACAAAGACGACTCGCCGGAGCCTCGCGTCGTGACGCCACGCTGGACGCGTGCCGATTGCGGTTGCGTCCGATTATCATGACCAGCCTTGCCTTCATCCTTGGAGTGGTGCCATTGATCGCGTCGCACGGAGCCGGTGCTGAAATGCGCAAAGCGCTGGGTGTCGCGGTGTTTAGCGGAATGATAGGCGTGACGCTGTTTGGGCTGGCACTCACTCCGGTTTTCTTTTCCACAATTGACTGGTTGTCTGAAACTCCGCTGTTTACTTCGTCGCGACTCCGTCACATCGGCGATTTTTGTCTGGCGATTTTAAGTCTTCGCCCGGTGCGCCGGTTGTATGCGTTCGTGAAGGACAGACGGATTCGATCCCCCGCAGGTGTGCCTGTTTCACGGATGCCATCGGGAGATTCCCAGATGGTCCGACGCAACGATATTTCGTCAGAACATGTCCCACACGTTCCGATGACATCCCGATTAACGACCGAAGACGACAAAGCGGCGGGCGCAGTTCGCTAACATGCCGGGAATTGAGGTTATCAGTTGTTCTCGCGATTCTTTATTCAACGTCCGATTTTCGCCTCGGTGCTGTCGATCATCATCACGCTGGCCGGGGGCGTGGCGCTCGTGACGCTGCCGATTGCGCAGTATCCCGATATTACACCTCCAACAGTCGAGGTTTCTGCAGTTTACCCTGGAGCCAATGCGCAAGTGATTGCCGACACTGTCGCGGCACCGATCGAACAGCAGGTCAACGGCGTCGAAAAGATGCTGTACATGTCTTCACAATGTACGAACGACGGCACGTATACGCTGACCGTGACGTTCAAGCATGGCATCGATTTGAATATGGCACAGGTGCTTGTGCAAAACCGCGTGGCACTGGCGCAACCGATTTTGCCGAGTCTGGTCCAGCGGCGCGGGATCACGGTGAAGAAGAAATCACCCAGCGTACTGATGATTGTCAACCTGTTCTCACCTGATAAAAGCCGTGACAACCTGTACCTGAGCAACTACGCCACAATTCAGCTCAAGGACGAGTTGTCGCGTCTCGAAGGTGTGGGGGACATTACCTATATCGGCCAGCGCGACTACAGTATGCGTCTTTGGCTTGATCCGGAACGAATGAGCTATCGCGGTTTGACAACCAGCGATGTCGTCAGAGCGATCGAACAACAGAATGTGCAAGTCGCCGCCGGACAGATCGGCCAGCCTCCGATTGCCTCGGGTCAGGCCTTTCAGTTCACGATGAGCACTCTTGGACGGTTGGTCGATATCGAAGAATTCTCTGAAATGATTCTCAAGGCTGATACCGACGGACGGTTCGTGCGCTTGCGCGACGTCGCCAATATCGAGTTGGGTGCACTCGTTTACAACCAGAGTTGCAGCTTCGACGGTCAACCATCGGTCGCGCTGTCGATTTATCAACTGCCCGGTTCCAACGCGCTGGACGTGGCGGAACGCGTGCGATCCAAAATGACCGAACTGCAAGACCGCTTTCCCGAAGGGCTGGACTACGCCATCGTCTACGATACAACGCCCTTCATTCGCGAGTCGATCAACGAGGTCTTCAATACGCTTCGCGATGCAGTGTTTCTGGTGGCTGTCGTCGTGCTGCTGTTTTTGCAGAACTGGCGTTCGGCGATTATTCCACTGGTCGCAGTTCCGGTCGCCGTCGTGGGCACATTCGCTGTCATGGCCGCGATGGGTTTCAGCTTGAATAACCTCACGCTCTTCGGCCTTGTGCTGGCGATCGGCATCGTAGTCGATGATGCGATCGTTGTGGTGGAGGCCGTTGAACATCACATCGAACGCGGGTTGTCGCCGCGCGATGCGACGTTGCTCGCCATGGAACAGGTGTCGGGACCGGTGATCGCCGTCGGTCTGGTTCTGACCGCAGTGTTTGTCCCCTGTGCATTCATCAGTGGCATAACCGGACAATTCTTCAGACAGTTTGCATTGACAATTGCTGTATCGACCGTGATTTCCGCTTTCAATTCGCTAACGCTCAGTCCGGCACTCACAGCACTATTGCTTCGCCCGCGCGACAAGGGGATTGTGCCACCCTTGCCAATTCTGGCATTTCCACTGGCAGGAGCATGGTTGGGTTGGGTGTTTTTGGCGCCATGGTTGATGTCGATGCTGGAGACGACGTCGCCCGCTTTTGCCACGACGCTGTCAAAGCCCACCTGGATGATACCGCTCGCAGGTGCCGTCACCGGAATGTTGTCGGGTTGGCTGACAGGCACCTGGTTGAATCGCCTGCTCGGGTGGACATTTCGCAGCTTCAACCGCTGTTTTGATTGGGCGACAGGGATTTACGTCCACGTTGTTGGTTGCCTGCTGCGGATCAGTCTGGTCGTGCTGATCGTCTACGGCGGACTGCTTTTCCTGACGTATAAAACCTTTGTGATGGCGCCCAAAGGCTTCATCCCTTCGCAGGACAAGGGCTATTTGCTGGTCAATGCTCAATTACCGGACTCCGCTTCACTTGAGCGGACGAGAGCCACCATGCAAACCATCGAGCAGGTCGCGGCCAGGGTTCCCGGCGTGAATCACACGGTGGCGATTGCCGGACAGTCGATCCTGTTAGGGGCGACAGCGCCAAATTACGGTGCCATGTATGTGATGCTGGATGATTTTCACCATCGTGCAAAACAAAAGCTCACGGGCGACGTCATCGCCGCGCAATTGCAAGCAGAACTTCAAAATGCAGTGCGTGACGGAGTGGTTAATGTCTTCGGTGCACCGCCGGTCGAGGGGTTGGGAACCGCTGGTGGTTTCAAGATTGTGATCGAAGATCGCGGCGATTCAGGGGCAGAGCAGTTGCAGGCCATCTCGACACAAGTCATGTCCGCCGCGACCGAGACGTCACAACTGCAAGACCTGTACTGCAGCTATCGCGCAAACAGCCCGTGGCTGTTTCTGGATATCGATCGGTCGGCAGCAAAGCGGATGGGATTGTCGATGGATGAGGTGTTTAACACGCTGCAGGTTTACCTGGGTTCATTGTATGTGAACGACTTCAACCGATTCGGACGTACATGGCAGGTGAATGTGCAAGCGGCCGCCAATTTCCGTGGTGATGCCGAGGACCTGAAGAAACTGAAGGTTCGTAACACGGCGGGTCGGATGGTGCCGTTGGCCTCGATTAGCGAAGTACGCGAAGTCAACGGCCCGACGATGATCACTCGCTACAATCTGTACCGGGCGGCAGCGATTAACGGAACTCCCGTCACAGGCGTCAGCTCAGGAAAAGCGCTGGAATTGATGGAGCAGGCCGCTCGCCGCGATCTGCCCCGTTCCATGCGTACAGAATGGACGGAACTGGCGCTACTGCAACTGCAAACCGGCAACACTGCGATGATTGTCTTTCTTCTGGCCGTGGTCCTGGTGCTATTGGTGCTGGCCGCACAGTACGAAAGCTGGACACTTCCGATGGCGGTCATTCTCGTCGTGCCGATGTGTTTGCTGTGTTCGGTGGTGGCGGTGCTCTGGGCCAACATGGATGTGAATATCTTTACCCAAATTGGTTTCGTCGTGTTGATTGGGCTCGCCTGCAAGAACGCGATTTTGATTGTCGAATTCGCCAAAGCCCGCCGTGAGAGCGGATCTGAGCGATACGAGGCAACTCTGGAAGCTTGCCGTCTGCGGTTGCGACCGATTGTGATGACGTCGCTGGCGTTCATTCTGGGCGTGGTCCCGTTGATGATTTCGGAAGGTGCTGGTGCCGAGATGCGTCGCACTTTGGGGACCGCAGTTTTCGGCGGGATGTTAGGTGTCACCATCTTTGGAATCTTCCTGACGCCGGTTTTCTACTACGTCATCCAATGGATCACCGATGTTTGTACCTCCCGTTCACGCGAAGCCACGCAATCTTCGTCGGAAAGTGCAACCACGTCGTAGAGGCTACCCGACGACCGGTGACGAA
>JANXOO010001466.1 GCA_025353525.1 Schlesneria sp.
CACGTTCAGGACCCCGTCGCTCGGCCGCTCGTAATTCGAGTCCCGGTACGGCAAACGACAAGCCCAGTGCCGAAGCGGCAAACCCCAGAAACTCGCGGCGTGATGTGGTGAACGGTGTCATATTGACTCAGTGCTCCCAACAGAATTCGGGGCTGTTGAACAATGGCCAGAAGATGTCTTCGACGACGTGACTGCGATCATCACCGGTCGTGCGTTCAAGATGCCTCAGCAAGACCGCACGTTCTTCAGGAGCGGGATAGCGCGTGAGGCAGACGAGAAAACACAAGTCGAGACAGGTATCATCATCGGGTGCGATTGTCGCAATACGCCCTGCGGCGCTGAAAACAGAGCTTTTGGTCCATTCGGACGCAAACTCGCTGTTCATCCTTAACAACGCTTGCGGGATCGTTCCAGCACGTTCGGTCAGTTCTTCGTCACCCAGGTCGCCGTACTGCTTGACGAAATCGAGTTCGCGAAAGAAGCGAATGGCACGTCCTGTCCAATGAGTATTCTGATCGATGGTTTTGAGCGAAGACGACTGGACCATCGATCCAATCACCTGTTCGGGCCGCAGTCGGGTCAGTGGAAAGGCAGCCCACGATTGTTCGATGGCATCGACGTTCTGGTTCGATTCGAGCGCGGGATGTTGCGACGACGCCCGGAAGACGCGCGTCGCGGCAATCGTCGCAATGAGGCTCTTCAGATCACATCCCTTTGCCCGGAAGTCGGCTCCGAGAATATCTAGCAGATCTGGTGGCGCATCCGCCGTTTCAATCGGGTCGGGGAGGTCGTCGACGGGCGCTACCCAGGGTTTGCCGAACATCAAGCCCCAGACACGATTGACGATTGCCCGTTCGAATCGCCTGTTTTCGGCGTGGGTCACCCATGTTGCAAGTCGCACGCGCGTTCTACCTTCGTCGGGCATCCATTCGGGATGAAATGGTACTGACGGAACAACATCGCGATCCTTCAGCGTCATCCGGTCCTGAACCGTATACGATTCTTTCTTGTTATCTTCGACGCCGACGGCCGAGATATTCAATTGACCATAGCACGCGGCAAGTCCTTCAAATTGTCCCTGTTTCCACTTGGCAAACGGGTGATCGTGACACTGGGCACAATCGATCCGCTGACCGAGGAAGGCTCGGACAGTTCGGCCTGCCAGTTTATTCAGATCGATATTTCCTTCGGACAGCACCGATGCCACAAAATTGACTTCCGGCTGATCGGTCCATAGTCCCCGTTCGGAAATCATCTCGCGAACGATCGCGTCGTACGGGCGATTTGCGTGCAGTTGGTCGCCGAGCCACGCCCAGAACCGGTCGCGGCGAAAGACGACGAATTGTCCTTCTTCAGCTCCGACGAAGACACGTGCAAATCGTCGCGCGAGATAGTCTGCAAACCGGCGATCAGCCAGCATTCGTTCCGTCCAGCGCCCGATTCTGTCGGGAGCTTCGTCCGATTCAAACAATCGAATCTCTTCCAGCGATGGCGTCGTGCCGTGCAAGACGAGCGACAACCGTCGAAGGAGCGTCAAATCAGCGGCAGGTGCCGCCGGTTTCAGGTCGAGCGCGTGCCACCGGTCTGAAAACATCCGATCGACACGATCGACAATCGAGCCAGCATCCCGGTCGGCCCGAGGTGTCGCCTCGGGCCGTTGACGGGCGATCGGACTTCTCGCCGCTGATGCGACGAGTGAGAAAATACCGATGACGACCAGCAGCGGGCCAATCGCCGTCGCAAGTATGCCACGCTTTTTCATGTCGTATTGCCTCAAAAAGTTGCCGTGACCGGCACTTGTGTGCCGGATGGCGCTCGCCCTGGTTGTCGGTCCGGTGCCCATCACTTCCTGGCTGCCAATCAATACCCCTGCGATGACGAACCGGTTTCAGAATGGCATTTGCAACCAAAACCGTTCGATTCGGGTAGTATATGCGTCAACCAGGCGTTTTCGGGAAGGCAAACACGTGAACTTGACTGAATCGAGACACCGGACAACCAATCGAAATCCTTCACGCAGTTTCAGATCTATGCGGCAAGACGCCTGTGAATTGACCGAAGCCGACCTGTTGACCGAAGAATCGTATTTTTCGTTTCAGCGGTTACGACCTTTTCCTCATCCGATCTGGAAACCCCATCTGGCCATTTACTGGTTGTTCGAACTCGGGTTTGGGGTCCTCAGTCTCTTTGCTTTACTTGCGTTTCTGGCGGCGATTCCGATCGTGAACTTCCTGGCGTTGGGATATCTTCTGGAAGCGGAAGGACGCGTCGCCAGAACGGGAAAACTGAGGTATGCGATGCCCCTGCTTCCCCTCGCACCCAAACTGGGAGGGATCGTGGCCGGCACCTGGTTCTGGTGG
>JANXOO010001502.1 GCA_025353525.1 Schlesneria sp.
CCCTGCCAGACATGACCGCGCGCCTTGTAGTGCCGGTGATACCGGCGGACGTGACTCGTCATCAGCCACTGCATCCAGCGACTCAGATCTCCATCCTCCAACGGCCAAAGCATCAAGTGAAAGTGGTTCGTCAACAAACAACATCCGACAAGTCGCATCGGTAATCGCTCGTTGGACTCTCGCATCAGATTGACAAACGCCAAATAATCGTCAGCTTTATGAAACACATCCGCTCGACCGTTGCCCTGATCGAGGGCGTGATAGACATAGTTGCCCTGTGATGCGCGTGATGTTCGTGGCATCTATGCAGCATATTCAATCGTTATTGCATTGTAAAGTAGAATGTCCCCTTTGTTTTTCCCCGAACGTTATTGCTGACGTTACTACGATGGGCCGGGATTGATGCGGCTGAATGACAACCCGCATTTTTGGGGGCGATGAATTCGTTCTACA
This sequence comes from Schlesneria sp., assembly GCA_025353525.1. Lineage (GTDB taxonomy): Bacteria > Planctomycetota > Planctomycetia > Planctomycetales > Planctomycetaceae > Schlesneria. Next base: position 454 of record JANXOO010001502.1, read on the forward strand.
CTTTGGATTGTGATGTCATCATGCGTTGTGTGAGATTGATGATTTTCCAAACGATCTCGGCACCAAAGGGCTTAAGAGCCAGGCCATGGGCAACAGATGTTCTGATCTGACGGGCATCTTCTGCAAGTCCCGCGTCTTCTCTGCTAATGAGGCGTTCCGACGAGAGTTCGCGAATAAGGATTGTTGGCTGGACTCCGATCTGTCCTTGAAAGCCTGCTCGGAGAGCGACCCGGCGCAAGCTTGCCTCTAGCGCCGCCCAAGCCAAAACCAGCCCCGATCTGTTGTGACCTAACTGCGTAACAATCCTGGCTTCATTCAGCATTTCGGTAATTTGCTCGTCAGAGGGCTCGCGTTCATTAGAGAGTGGCGATGGCGTTTTCTCTCGGGATTGCCTTTGCGAGCACCTGACGCTGTGGAGACAGCCCCCGGCAAATGTGATCGTCACGCCAGACAACAGGATGAGGTGTCGCAACTCTTCTCCTTCGACCAGGTGAACGGGGAGGTATCCGATCGAATCCAAAAAAGATCGCAATTGCGGTTCTGTCGTTTCTCCGGTTGGGCTGAAATCCGTCAATCGAACGATTTCGGGAATCGGTTCGCTTGCAGGCTGGAATTGAAGCGAGATATCCATGAGACGGGAAGGCGGTGAATCGTGATGCCGCCAGAACTTGAGCCGCAATGAGCCGTACTTCAACTCAAGCGGATTCGATTTTCGTGATCGATCCTGTGGTTCTCCGAGAATCGATTCCACTTCAAATGGAAC
>JANXOO010001527.1 GCA_025353525.1 Schlesneria sp.
TCGGCGGTGGTCCGAGACCACACGAACGCCTCAGTCGCCTGAATTCCCGGAACCCCGGGATTCTCCCAACGGCAATCAAACGAACCACGTCACCCCACATCAACGACCACCTCACGCACTCCGCGCTTTCAACACGCCGCGCGCCGAGCAGGATACTGTACGCTTGGTCGAATTGCGGAGAGATCCAATCGCGATTCTGGTGCCGCTCAAACGATCGAAACTGGTGCCGTTTTCAAGATCGGTCCCAACGCTATGACAATCCAGGTGAATCGAGTCATTTCCGATGACTTGTTCACCGACATTCAGTCGTTGCTTTTGACCGTAAAAAAGTCGCCCCTGACACGGCTACAATTGCGGATCCGGGCGCGATTACTTTTGTCACGATTTGGTCTTGAGGGTCAGCGGTCATTTTGACGACCGCGAGGCCGCCGTCGACATCATTGCCTGTCCGCAAATTATCAACGAACTTTGCCGAGCCAACGTTTAGCTTTCGATTCCACTCCCGGCAGGCATGTAAGTTTGACAAGCCGTCTCAATGGCGAGGCGCCAGTGCCATCACATCCTTTGGACGAGTCACCTGACCGCCCCGGATCACTAACTCAATCAGGCGTGAATTGCGGATGTCCTCCAGCGGATTTGCAGTTAGCAATACGATATCGGCCCATTTGCCTGAACTCAGGCTGCCGAGGTTTTTCTCTTGCTGAAGCACCTTGGCGTTGTTCAGCGTGGCCGCTCGTAACGCGGCGGAGGGAGGCAACCCCGATTCAACGAGCAATTCGAGTTCCTGGTGCAGCGAAAACCCGGGCGTTACCTGTGGTTCAGGAGCGTCCGTACCGACGAGCAGCGGGACACCGGCTCGATAGAGCAGACCCGTCAGTTCCTGGTACTTCGCGAATTCGCGTTCTCGATCTTCGAGAGGTCCGCCTTGTGGACAACCGGTTTGTGCCAAATACATCGGCCAGAATTCGCGAAGCCGCAGGGGCGCCAATGCGTTATCGGGATGTTCACTAGTCTTCGGTACGTCAGGTAACAAAATCATGTTTCGGAATACGGTCAGAGTTGGATCAACGTACGTTTTTCTTCGCGCCAATTCGTCGACCAGGTCTGTACACAACGAATTACCCAGATCGAGACGGCCGCGATACCCGGATTCCAGGACCACTTCACCGGGAATGATGTAATTGAAGACGGACCAAATGTGTTCGAGGCAATCGATACCGTCCGTCACCGCCTCTTGTGCGGGATAGTAGCCCAGATGGGCTGTGACCAGAAAGCCACGACGATGCCCTTCTTCGATGATCGCCCGACCGACATCGCGACGTGTACCAGCATAAATCTTGATCGTCGTGACATTCCACTTCTGCAAGTCGTCCAAAATCGCAGGAACCTGATTCGGATCCGTAATCGCTCGACCGACATCGCGATGGATTGGTGGTTCACCGTCCAACAGAGGGCTGCAAGTGAAAACTCGCGGACAGCTTTCCGGATGTCGCTGAGCGAACCGGGCGACCAGAGTCGCGGCAACGATCTCGTCCCCCGTGCTGCGAACCGATGTGACACCTGCCGCGAGAAACAGTGGCAACAATTCATCGCCCGTAACCCGAGCGAAATCACTGACGTGAACCAGATGCACGTGAGCGTCGATCAGGCCGGGCAAAGCGAATTTGCCTCGTCCATCAATCAACACCGCGTCGAGTGGAATCATCGTCAACTGGTCCGGTCCGTTCACGGAAACAATGCGTTCTCCGCGAACCAGAATCGTGCAGTCAGGAAGTAGAGTTTCCGTCTCTGGATCGAAGACATTGCAATCGACGATTGCCAACACGGCTTCTGCCGCGACGGCGGTTGAGGCAGTCGCAAGGCAAGTCACGCAGACGAGCGAAATGTATTGACCCGGGGTTTGCACCCATGTCAGGAAAGTCACCAGAAGGAAACGGAATCCCTGGCGCAAACGTCGCCCGCAGCCCAACCACGAGAAGAATTGAGCAGAAGAGAAGAATTGAACCAGGAAAACAAACATGACCAAGGCGAGCGAGGTGGCATGAGCCCCCGGATTCTTAAGCCGGAAACAACTTTGCACCGCAAATCGAAACCAAACGTCCGTAGTACTGAGGACACAGAAAAACTTCATGTCGGACTCGTTGCGAATTTCGTTGGAATGTTTTGAAATAAGATCTTACTCATTCTGCGGGCTTCAGTCATTCTTCGGATGCAACGTCGATGTGTGAAGGTTGGCAAATGGCCAGTCTGCGGCTCGACAGGAGATTTCAAGTTCCGGCGTTTCGTATCGAAATCCGCTCCCGGATTCAGCCAATGTCAGCCACCATCGTTCCGAAAGAAAATGATCCGCCAGCCCTTAATGCAAAAACTCTCGTGTGGAAGGAGTACGTTTTGATGTCACCTGAAAAATCCGACTGCAACGAATTCCGGCGCTCTTGATCCTTGGTGTGTCCGACGAATTGGAGGACGATCTCGTCTCAATCGATGAAGCCGAGCGATTGGTATATTTGCCAAATATGATGCCGCATTGCCCGATCCACATGGATTGAAGATCGTATGTAGTTCGCAAGTCGGTTGACGAGGAACAGTTTCGATGAAACGCAATCTGACAACCGCGATGGGCTCAAGAAATGGGTAGTGAGGGGAGAAGCCATAGCGGCTATCCCCACGTCAAACCCGATACCCAAATCAAACCAGACTTGCAGATTTCCCGCATCCAGCTTACCCAATAACTGTCACCAATTGGCAATCCTTTGATTCATGGTTTTCAGCCTTCGTTTTTCGATATTCGGCCAGGCAGTCAAGCGGAGGATGTCAATCCCCCGCTCGACTGGTTTTCTTCAGCTTTTGGTCTTCTGAATTCAACAAATCGAATTCAAAAACATCAGGGGATTCCCATCCCCCGCTCGCCGGGGAGAAACTCATTTGTTGCCCAAAAAACGGCTGATGCGTCTCTTCTGTTCGATTGTTTAACCCGCCTGCTTCAACACCCGCGCCTTCGCACGTGCGTTCCGCTGCGACCCGTCGACGACTCGTTTGATCGGGGCAATACTCATTGTGTCTTGTGCGCGGCTTGGCGGTAATGCGGAACTCGGCTGCGTACGGATGCTTGACGCAATGACCGATGTGGTCCTGCATCGGGTTCGAGGTTTGATGGGCGCTTTCGAGTTCGGGAAGCTGACGGGCTACTTGTTCGACTGTCGCCTGCTGAAGACTCTTTTGAATCGAGTATGACAAGAGCGAGCATCCAGTAACAAAACTTGACGCAGCCATGCCATAACTTCGCTGGAAATCCTGCATTCTGTTTCAACGGTGGAAGTCGCAACCGGCGGTGCCAGCCCGTACGCGCCCGCAACGTCTCGATCGCTGAAATACGGCGATTCGGCAGGAACCTGACGAAAAACCAGTAAAGCGCTGCGACGACCGGTACACCGATTGCCGCCAGTGTCCAGACGCCGGCATTCAGCAACCAGATTCCGATTTCTCCGAACGGTAACAATGAGACTAATGCCGCAGCCAGCTTTTTCAAAACAGGAACAATGACGATCTTCATGATCTACCCCCATCAACGGAGGCGTCCTCGTCGCCGATCACCCGGTATACATTTGATTCGTATGAGAATTGTCTGAACGGGGGGCGACATCAAGAGGATGCCTTTCAACTCGTGGACGAGATAACAGATCCCGTCCGCCTGCGAGGTTAGCTGTCGGGCTGGAGCTTGAAAGTGCTCTGTCGAAGAGGCGGAAGATAACCGCGTTACGACTACGCCCCGAAGGTCGCTCGATTTCGAGCCACCGAATCTGGTTCCCCCGCTCCCGCATTCAATGCGAGACTCGGCTTCATCAAGAGTGATGGTAACAACCACGCCCTTGCGGAAATTTCAGATGCGAAGTCTGTGCCACAACCGAACATCATGACCAGGTATTCACTTGCGATCTCGTGATCGAATGGCGAAACATTTGCTGGACAGTTGGTTAATGTGACTTTTCGTCGCTGCCGCGATGTAGTTTTCCTGCGGACGACTGAAAAATCTTGCGAGTTCGGCGCTCGCTGTCGGTTGACGAGTCTTCGTGTTGAAGATCTTCAAAATTCGCCGAGCAGACTCGACAGCCAACTGTTTCCAGGTGAAATTTGAGGTATTGCGACATCCCGTCACCCAGTCGGCCATCCACGAATGCGGCCCAGACGGCTCGAGGCGGGCAACTCAATCGGCCTCGTCGCCATAGTTCTCCGACGCTATGTTCCCCGTGATCCCGTCCTGACAAAAGTCGGGTCAGGCGTTCGACGGTGGAAAAATCACTTCGGAGCAGCTTTTCGATTGACGTACATCGAACGGCATCCAGTCGTTCATCGGCGTATGCAAGGAGTTCATCGTCAGAAAATTCGTGCATACGACTTATCTCTGCCAGCGGTACTGTGCCAAGTCCGACTTGCGACCGGCGGGAAATCAAATACCAGTCGCTGAAAAAAGAGATTCAGGTACCAGGAAGACCTTGAGCCTGTCCCCGTCTTTCAGCCGATAAATTCGAGTTTGACGGGATGAGGAATGATTTTCGCCTTGTAAGCGCGATCAAGCAACAGCTTAACCGCTTCTCGACCACGTTCTCCGAAATCGAGCGTCCAGTCGTTGACGTACATCCCGACGAACTTGTCCGCCTGACTGCGATCAAGATCACGCCCGAACTGCAAGGCATACGCCAGTGCTTCGGCCCGATTGTCGAGTGCATACTGGATGCTCTGCTTGAGCAAAACCGTGACCTCTTCCATCGCCTTTCGTCCGAGATCGCGGCGAATGGCGTTTCCACCGAGCGGCAACGGCAAGCCGGTATCCTTCATCCACCACTTTCCCAAATCTATAATCAGGTGCAATCCGTCATTCTGGTACGTCAACTGCCCTTCGTGAATAATCAGCCCCGCATCGACTTTGCCTTCCCGTGTCACAGCAAGAATCTCGTCGAACGGATAAAAGACCGGAGTGAAATCGTCGCCCAGCGCCAATTTCAATGCAAGATAAGCCGTCGTCAGCTTGCCTGGAATTGCAATCCTTTTGCCACGAAAGTCGTTCAGGCTGCCCTGTTGACGCGCGACGATCATTGGCCCGTAGTTATCACCCATGCTGCATCCGCAGGCGCACAGAGCGTATTTGTCAGTCACATAGGCATAACCGTGCAAACTGACAGCCGTCAGTTCCAGTTCGCCACGAAACGCCCGGTCGTTGAGCGTTTGAATATCCTGAAGTTGATGCGTGAACCGGTAGGAACCGGTATCAACCTTGTCGTTGGCGAGAGCGTGAAACATGAACGCATCGTCGGGATCAGGACTGTGGCCAACGCGAATAAGAGTCTTTTCGGACTTCGATCATTTTCTGGTCTGAGGGCTAAAGTAAGCGTAAACATCCGCCAGGTCTTGTCAGCCAGGCGACAATCATTCCATTCGTTTTTTGCGGAATCGTTTGGAATTCTCGTCGAACTGTTCTGACGGTGAATCGTAGTCAACGCGAAAGATCGTGACCACTCCCGGAAGCCGTGAATCCGGGTTCCAATGAAAAACGCCCCGGTTCAATATCCAATGAACCGGGGCGTCCCGAAATCCGCGTCATGCACCGTTCCATCAGCCCTCGGCGCGGTCGGAATGATTCTAAAAAACGTCAACTGCATCCGTGGCTGGTACCGCAATTGTGGCAGAGGTAACAATTCCCGTTGCGAACGGTAATCGCCCCACAATTGCTGCACGAAGGAGCATCGGATTGAAACTTGGCGAACTGCTGATTGCGACTCGCCGTCGTTTCCGCACTCGATACTGCCGTCTGCAATACTTTCGAAGGTGTTGTCATCCGCTGGGCGATCGCTAAGGGTGTTTTCCCGTTCGCGTGCCCATTGGAAACGTGCCCATTGGAAGTATTTCCGTTCGCCGACTGGCCATTGGAACCGTGTCCCCCCTGACCGTTCGTCGAAGCGGGTTGAGTCGTCACCGCGTGGGCCGAAGTCGCAGGCAATGCCTTGTTCGAAGCAACTTCGGCCGATCGATGACTTTCCGCAGCGTCCTCACTGTCACCGAAGATTTGTGTTTCGGTTCTTCGAGGAGAATTCGCTTCCCTGAATCCGGGCAGGAACTGAATCCCCAGCCAGCGGAAGATGTAGTCAACGACACTCTTCGCGTTGGGGATATCGGGATTGGGTGTCCATCCACTCGGTTCAAATCGCGAATGCGAGAACTTTTCGACCAGCACCTCTAGCGGAACACCATATTGCAGGCCCATGGAC
>JANXOO010001529.1 GCA_025353525.1 Schlesneria sp.
GACGGAAGAAGTGCCAGTGGAACAGCTTCGTGTTGGGGATGTGGTGATCGTCAAACCCAATGAACGACTTTCCGCTGACGGATTCGTGGTCAAAGGGCAAGGCAGCGTGAACCAGGCCCCAATCACTGGTGAGAGCGTGCCCGTGGAAAAGCGAGCCGTGGATGATCCGAAGGCAGCGGCCGCAAATCCCGATCGGCTCGAACCGCAATTTCGTGCTTACGCAGGTGCTATCAATGGAAGCGGTGCTCTGGAGATCCAAGTCACGAAGCTGTCGAGTGAATCCACACTTGCTCGCGTTGTTCAAATGGTCAACGAGGCCGAGACACAAAAATCGCCGACGCAGGTTTTCACTGATCAGATCGAGCGATATTTCGTACCCGTTGCGTTGAGTTTCGTAGTGCTGATGCTATTCGGTTGGGTTGTGATTGACGAACCATTCAGCGCGTCGTTCTACCGTGCAATGGCCGTGTTGGTGGCAGCCAGTCCTTGTGCGTTGGCGATCTCAACGCCGAGCGCGGTTCTTAGCGGCGTGGCCCGCGCAGCACGAGGCGGGGTGCTCGTCAAAGGTGGCGGTCCGCTTGAAAATCTAGGAAGACTCGGCGCGATCGCTTTTGACAAGACTGGTACCCTGACTGAAGGCAAGCCACGACTCACCGACGTGATCGGCTTTAAGGGATGCGCGGACGACGATTTATTGCGAGTCGCTGTTGCCATAGAAAAGCTCAGTGATCACCCACTAGCCGCCGCAGTGGTTCTGGGTGGCAAAGAACGGTTGAAGGTCGATTCGGACCTGCAAGCGAGCGACGTGCAAAGCATCACCGGGCGTGGGGTCAAAGCGACAATTGATGGTCTGCCGGTTTACATCGGCAAAGATAGCCTGTTCGTCGAAATCGAAGGACCGCCGGTACCAGATGCGTTACGGGAATCCGTCGATATTCTGAAAGCAGCCGGGCGGACCACGATGATTGTTCGGCGAGGCGATACCTACTTGGGTGTATTGGGCCTGATGGACACGCCGCGTGATGCCGCCAAAGCCGTAATATCACGTTTGAGAGAGCTTGGAATACGCCGGATGATCATGCTTTCCGGGGACAACCAACAGGTCGCCAATGCAGTCGCGAAAGAGGTCGGTATCGACGAGGCACTGGGTGACTTGATGCCCGACGATAAAGTCGAAGCAATTAAGAAGCTCGCCGCAAACGAAGGCGTGGCGATGGTTGGCGATGGGGTGAACGATGCTCCGGCAATGGCCAACGCGACGGTAGGGATCGCAATGGGAGCGGCCGGTTCTGATGTGGCCCTCGAAACTGCGGACGTGGCGCTTATGGCGGACGATTTGAACAATCTCCCCTTCGCCGTCGGCCTTAGTCGAAAAACAAGCCGTATCATTCGGCAGAACCTCTGGTTCAGTCTCGGCATGGTCGCAGTTCTTGTCCCCGCAACCGTGTTCGGATTGCAAATGGGAGCCGCTGTCGCATTCCACGAAGGATCCACGCTCCTGGTTGTTTTCAACGCACTGCGGCTTCTTGCCTATAAAGACAAGTAGACGATGGCTTTGAAACTTTCCACGATCGAAGAAATGTCATATCGGGAATTCATTCAGCTTCGATTAGATCACTCCAGAACTTCGGTCGCCATTTCTCGGACCGATCTTGAAAACGGCACCAGTTTCGATCGTTTGAGCGGCACCAGAATCGCGATTGGATCTCTCCGCAATTCGACCAAGCGTACAGTATCCTGCTCGGCTCGCGGCGTGTTGAAAGCGCGGAGTGCGTGAGGTGGTCGTTGATGTGGGGTGACGTGGTTCGTTTGATTGCCGTTGGGAGAATCCCGGGGTTCCGGGAATTCAGGCGACTGAGGCGTTCGTGTGGTCTCGGACCACCGCCGA
>JANXOO010001538.1 GCA_025353525.1 Schlesneria sp.
CATGCCCGGTTAACGGCGACTCGACCGGTGAGCGGATTCGAGGGGAGTAACAGCCACTTCGCCAGGCCGAGTCGATTACGTGGTGCATCGCCTGGAAACGGAGGCAGACTGGCTGGTACGTCGGGTTTGACTTCGTCACCGGGTGCATCGTATTGACCTCGATTGAGCAGGAATGTCAATCGCGGCATTGGCATTTCCTGCATCACCATCGCCGTGGGGATGACTTTGTCAAAGTCGGCTCGCTGCTTGTCCACGTCGGCACGACGATCTGTGAATGACCTGAAATCAGCATCAAAACTCGCAAGGTAGCTGGTCACGATGGTCAACGTCTGCTCCGGTGTCCGCTGACCGGCCTGGATCGCCAGCAGTTCAGGTAATGCATCGGATTCTGAGACTGCCAGTACTTCGGATTCGGTCAATTCACGGTCGTAAATGCGCACATCGTCGATCATCCCTTTGAACGGCGAGCCAGACGTTCGTCGACCGATACGCAGTGTCTTGTCCGTCTTCGTCGTCGCGGTCAGCAGATTGTTCGTGATCTCGACTTCCTGGCGTTTTCCGTCGACATACAGCCTGAATCCTTCGGCTTTGGACGAACCGTCGTAAGTTGCAAACACGTGCTTCCACTGGTCGGTCGGAATTTCTGATTTGGTCACGACGTGCAGTGCCTCGTCCGGCCAACGGTGAACCAGATGAGCTGTCAACTTTCCGCCGATCAGCAGCAAATCAAAGCCGCGCGCCGCGTCGGCTTCGTCCATTCGGGACAAAACGGTTGCTCCGTCCTTGTTGGCGACATTGATCCAGGCTCCGTACGAAAACTTGTCGGTTCGTTCGAACGACGCGATGTCGCCCGCTTCGATGTGCGTGTTGCCATCCAGTTTGATCGCTCCTCTCACTTTTCCTGCGGTCCATTCGGCGTGGCCGACTACGGGCGATTTCCGTAGCGGATCGCGATGTTCAGCGACTTCGGTGCCCGACGTTTCATCAAGCGTCCAGCGGAAGAGGGGAATCAGTCCGTTCGCGGTGGATTCCGCAACAGCACGCAATTTCGGCTCCCACTCGGAAATCGACTCTTGCGATCGGTCAATCGCTTGCTGAATCGACCGATCGAGATCGACGATTTGTCGCGACAGGCTGGCCTGGTGCTGCACCTGATCGCGCGTTGGGGCCTTGACCGTCGGTTCCGCGTTGCCAACGCGGCCCGCTTCCCCTTTTTCATCGAGTTGATTGAAGAAAGCGAAGAACTGGTAGTACTCCTTTTGCGTCAACGGATCGAATTTGTGATCGTGACAGCGGGCACATCCCATGGACAGACCCAGGAAGATCGTGGCCGACGTATGAACACGGTCAGCGACGTATTCGACACGATATTCTTCGGGAATGATTCCCCCTTCGGAATTGATAACGTGGTTTCGATTGAAGCCGGTCGCAATCCGCTGGTCGAGCGATGGGTCGGGAAGCAGGTCACCTGCCAACTGCTCGGTGACAAATTGATCGAAGGGCATTCCGGCGTTGAAGGCCTCGATCGTCCAGTCGCGCCAGCGCCACATATAACGCGTCGTATCATTGTTGAAGCCGTGGGTGTCGGCATATCGTGCGGCGTCGAGCCAATCCAGCGTCATTCGCTCGCCATAGCGCGGTGAGGCGAGCAACCGGTCGACGAGTCGCTCGTACGCATCGGGCGATTTGTCCAACACAAAATCGTCGATCTCCCCGAGAGCAGGCGGGGTTCCGTTCAGGTCAATTGACAGCCGGCGGATCAGGTGTTCCCTGTCAGCTGGCGGAGACGGTTCTAATCCGTCGCGCTGCAGCCGATCGATTACCAGTGAGTCGATTATGCCCAAAGCGCGATCATCGCGCACTCCGCTCGTTCGAGGTCGTTTCGGAGCCACGAACGACCAATGTCGCTGGTATTCTGCTCCCTGGCCGATCCATTGTTTTAACAATTCGATCTGCCGTGCGGTCAATCGCTTGCCGCTGTCCGCAGGAGGCATCTGTTCGTGGGGATCTGAGGATGCAATTCGACGCACTATTTCGCTGCGGGCAATCTCGCCCGGTACGATAGCTGTCTTGCCTGATTCCAGTTTCAGGCGGGATGCCTCTGATAAATCGATTCTCAGTCCTGCCTGCCTCGACTTTTCGTCAGGTCCGTGACACGAAAAACAGTTATCCGACAGGATCGGGCGTATGTCGCGATTGAATTCGACGGGTTCGGCAGCATTCGCAGAAAATGTTGTCAGTTGCATCCCGATCAAGATCAACAGACAGACGCCGCCGGTTCCAACGCGGTTCAGATTTTGAATCGAAATCATGGTCATTGACAGATGCACCAAATACGAGTTGTCTAAAGCCAGTGTCCAGGCAATCATCCCGTGTCAGTCAGCGTGCGCCTAGAGATTCGACCCGTTTTAACGCATTTTCTGTTCGCTGGTTTTTTGCGACACCGGCAGGTGCATCGACCGGAATCACGACCCCGCGCGGGCAACGCCGTGAAGGTTTTCAGATGGAAAAACAACGCAGAATGAGGATCCTGGCGAGCCGGGCGGCGTGAGCCCAATGGTACTCACTTCGGGCTACTTTGTCAGGTTCAGACGCAGGTTCGGCGTTCGTGTCGTGCTTCGATGTTCGACGTAGTGGACCTGACCTCCTGAAGCGTGTACAAAATGCCGGGTCAGCAAGTACTTTGAACGTGAAAAAATCGGTTAGACGGGAATCTGGATGGCGTTATTGTCTCTGCGGGATGTCAGTTTTGGCTTCGGTTCGCCTCCATTGCTGGAACACGTCGACTTGCAAATTGAACGGGGAGAACGAGTTGGGTTGTTGGGCCGCAACGGTGCGGGCAAATCAACGTTGATGAAACTGATGGTCGGTGAACTTCCCGCCGATCATGGCGTCATCGATACGCAGCCGAATATCCGGGTCGCTCGACTGGTTCAGGATGTTCCCTCTGGTCGGGAGGGTACGATTTTTGACGAAGTTGCTGCGGGGCTGGGAGCCGATGGCGTTGCGGTCGCGGCTCAGTTTCATCTGCATCATCCCGATGCGACGCTGACGGAAGCGTTTCGGGCGGAACTCGAACGGCGTGCGGAATCGTTGAATCACGATATCGGGTGGCAACTGGAACATCGCATCGAACAGATGCTCGAACGAATGCAGCTCGATCCACTGACTGAGTTCAGCAGCCTTTCATCCGGAATGAAACGCCGTGTTTCACTCGGGCAAGCACTGGTCAGTGAACCGGACGTGCTGCTGCTGGACGAACCGACGAATCATCTCGATATTGATGCCATTCGCTGGCTGGAAGAATTTCTGTTGAAGTACAGCGGGACGCTGATTTTCGTCACGCACGACCGGGTCTTTTTGCAGAGTCTGGCAACGCGTATCGTCGAACTGGATCGAGGTCGTCTGTTCGATTGGCCGTGCAATTACTCGACGTTCCTCGAACGGAAAGAGGCAGCACTCGCGGCAGAAGAACAGCAGCAGGCCCTGTTCGACAAACGACTGGCGATCGAGGAAATCTGGATCCGACGCGGTGTGAAAGCCCGTCGGGTTCGCAACGAAGGTCGCGTACGAGCTTTGAAAAAACTGCGTGAAGAACGGAGGGCTCGCCGCGACAAAGTCGGCAATGTCAAAGTCGAAATACAGGAAGCGGATCGATCAGGTGCGCTGGTCGTCGATGTCAAAGGGTTGTCGTATGACATCGGTTCCCGTTCGATCATCAAAGATCTGACCACGACAATTATGCGTGGCGACAAGGTCGGAATCA
>JANXOO010001541.1 GCA_025353525.1 Schlesneria sp.
TGGAAGGACGCCGCGAAGCCCTCGTGACGAACCAGCGCACCACAATCGACGACGCCCACGCCATACGCCATTCGGTTGACGTGATGTACCCCAACGCGGAGAAAATCGTGCTCGTTCAAGACAACCTCAACACTCACAAACCTGCGTCACTCTACGCGGCCTTCCCGCCCGAAGAGGCTCGCCGCTTGATCGACAAACTCGAAATTCACGACACACCGAAACACGGAAGTTGGTTGAACATGGCCGAGATCGAACGGGGGATCCCTGGACGCCAATGTCTCGACCGCCGAATCCCTGATCGAAACAAACTCACTGACGAAGTCGCCGCCTGGCAACGCAACCGCAATCAATCTCAATCCAAAGTCGACTGGCAATTCACCACTGCCGATGCCCGAATCAAGCTCAAAAGACTCTATCCAATCACCCCAACCAATCACTCATTGACTTAACCCGGCAATCTCAAGTGGTTCGACCACTAATGCTTGTGACCACCCGTCGGTCCCGCAGCCTTGAACGAGGGATGATTTTTGTTTCCGCGAGCGTTCACGAAGGCAACAAGATCCACAATTTCGTCACGTGTCAGTTTGTCGAGTAAGCCTTTTGGCATGATCGACACTTTCGACTTCGTTCGTTCGATCACATCGCCACGTTTAATCACGATCGGATCGGCTTTCACCAGTGGATTCTCAACCAGTTTGATGACGTCGGGGGTCTCTTCCACGACCAGCCCGGTGATGATTTTTCCGTTCGCCAATTCGATCGAGTTCGACTGGTACTTCTCGTTGATCTTCAGTGAAGGATCGAGGATTTCTTTCAGAATATCGACGCTGGTCCATTTGGGTTCGAGCTTCGTCAGGTCAGGGCCGAACTCTCGACCGATACCGTCAAATTTGTGACAACCGACACAATTGGCAACAGTAAATAACTGTTTGCCGTTTCCGTAGTTGGGCGCGGCGTGCTGATGCTCGCCATCCCCGTGGGCATCACTGCCGTGACCCTTGGAACCATGTTCGTCGGACAGGGTTGCCAGGACATCGGCAAGATCTTCCAGTTTCCATTCGGTTCGTGGCCGTCGATCCTTTAGCAGTGTGTCTGCCGCTTCAACCTTGTTGGCAGCCAGATAGCTTTCGGGGTTCGCCAGGTACTCGTCAAGATCTGCCACAACGTACAACGCGCCGTACATTCGCCGCCAATGGCCGGGATACGTGCAGACGTACGGGTAAACGCCCGGCTGCTTCGGAGCCACAAAACTTACTTTCTGAGTTTCTCTCGGTTGCATCAACGTGCTTTTGGCGAGCACTTTATCTGATTGAGGAACATATTGTTTTTCGGCAAAGCCGGGCTGTTGCGCATTCGCTTCCGATAGCAATCCGATCTCTTCGAGTGACCCCGGCTGGATGATCACGAAGTTGTGAGGCATCAAATCAGAGTTATCGAGCAGAAACTCGACCGGCTTCCCGGCAGCGATGACAACGATGTCCTTGTCGTAGGCCATCTTTTCAAAGATCGTGCCGATTTTGACGACGCGAACCCCGAGTTCACCCAAAATCATTCGAGTCTTCTTCGCTTCATCGGGCGGCAGGAATGTCGACAACGCGTCGGAGAATTCGAGCGAGTCGAGCACCGCCGGAGCTGTTCGTTCCGCTGGCGGAGTCGCCCGGATCGAAGCGATCAGGACATCAAGGAGCGGAGCGGCATCTTCTTTTGGCCACGAAGTTCGAGGCAATCGCTGCATGGCTCGGATCGCTGTCGTACGATCGACGTTTTCTTTCACGAAGGGGCTCAATGCGGCAAATGTTTTTGATTCCTGACCGCGAATATGGGTCAATGCCATCATCGCAGCCCGGCGCACCAGCGAAGCGGGTCCTCCCCCTTCAAGCGGGATTGAAACACTCGGTGTCGGAGCAGGGTTGCTTTCCTTTTTGAAAACTTCGCCTCGTTTGTCGTCGAGGATTTTCAGGGTGAAATTGTTCAGGCGGTCCGGAATTTCCGTTCGATTGAAGATGTGGATCTGGTCGATCGGGAATTCTTCACCGAGATCGACTTCCCACCACGGCTGCGAGGTGTTTTCTTCTGTGTGAGTCTGGCCACCGTCACCGTACACCCCCGACTTGTTACCATCGATGGCTCGAGCCGCATCGCCTCCGGAAGACGTGTTCTTCTGGCTGGCTTTGCCACGGCGGGCCACATTTATTCCGCCACTGATGACTTCCACTTCGGCCAACGTGAGGGTGCCGTTTCGCGGCAATTCGACTCGAACGAAACGTCCAAGTGTCCCCTTCGACTTTGAAGCGTCAAATGACGAAGGCAGTCCTGCCAACAGTGGCTCAATCTTGTCGTACAAGCTGGCTCGTAGGGATGCATCGGCAATCAATGGCATCGCGTTGACGAAATCGAGCAAACGTTTGGCATCGGATGAGGCAAGCGCCCAGGCTTTCTCTATTCCACTGTCGACGTTGATCAGTGACACAAAACCGATCTGCCGAAAGACCGGCTGTTTCGCGGACGTTGCCAGTTTTTCAAGCTCCGTACGGGCTGATGCCAATTCGGCGGCGGTTCGTCCGGTCAGTTGCCGGACCAGATCGAATACCACCGTCACATCCGCGCCCGCTTGCTTCGCGTCAAGCGAGCTGATCGCGTCGATGATGACCCGAAGTTCGGGTTTGCCGTCAAGCCGTGATAATCCGGCGACCGCCTCGCGTCGCACTTCGTCACGCAGACCCGGCCGACTGAGCATTTCGACATAGACAAGCCGGTCTTTCTTTTCGGCCAGCAACTGTTCGCTGGTCAGGTTTTTCAAGTAGTACCGTGCCCCTGCTTCCGATGTAAACGCCACCCGGCGGTTCTCTTTTTCCGCCCGGTCCATATACGGCTGCAGCGTGCGCATGACTTCTTTCGACATGTGATCAATGTAAATGTCCGTCGGCTTTTCTTTGGCAATCAGCACAACTTCCGTGGCTTCGGCCTGAGGCAGAAAACTGGCGGCCCAGATCGCCTGAAGACGGACACGGGGCATTTCATCGTTGGCCGCTTGCTTCAGCAGATCGAGTGTATTGCTGACGCGATCCCGCCATGCTTGCAAGACACGAACTGCCGCGGCGCGAACTCGATGATCTTTTGAGCGAAGCGACTGTTCGAGTAGTCCGGTATTGACGACGTTGTGATGCTGGTGAATCCAAAGGGCTTCGAGCGAATATTCTTCGAAGTTCGCGTGTTTTGTATCGAGGGCCGCTGTCCACCTGGTCAGGGCGGTGATCACTTCAGTCGTCGGGCGCCCCGAGAGTTCGATCCGTGCGCGAGCCCTGACACGATCGTCCTTTTCTTTCAACGCGTCCAGAAGCCGGTCGACGGGCTGGCCGGCGACAGGTGTCGGCTTGATCAGGTCGCGTCCTTCGTAACGAATGCGATAAACACGTCCGTGGATGCGGTCGCGATTCGGGTCGCGCAAGTTGTGCTGCATGTGGCCGATGATGGGGTTTTGCCAATCAGTAAAGTAGATCGCGCCATCGGGACCCGTTTCGATGTCGGCCGGCCGAAAATTCGGGTCGGTCGAAGTGACAATCGTTTCGGGGAACTCGGTCGCTCCGAAACTGCCGCCATTTTCGTCGACCTTGTATTGCAGGATTCCTTGCAAACCGATCACATTTCCAACGAGCAAACTTCCTCGCATTTCTTCCGGAAAATGACTGCTTGAAAGGTACTCAATCGCCGGGCAAGGACGCGTCCGCTGCTTGTAAACAGTCGGAGTGTCACTGTGTTTGTTGGGGAAATCAAGATAGCTGGAAAAGAGCGTCGCGTCGTACGGTGCCGAACCCGTTCCGTCGACGACAATGTCCTGGCCGAAGGCGTTAAATGCATGGCCGTGAGGATTGGCAAAACCGTACGTCACGTAGACATCAATTTTTTGTGCGCGAGGCTCAAACCGGAAGACTGCACCATTCGCCACACGGCGCGGCGGCCCCCACGGTGTTTCGATCTGCGTATGATGGAAGGTCCCTTCCTGAAAGTAGATGGCACCCCCTTGATCGGCAGTGAAGCTGTTGATTGTGTGATGCGTATCCGCAGTATCAAAACCGTGAACCATCCGTTCCTTGATGTCGTACCGGTCGTCTCCGTTCGTGTCTTTCAGAAACAGCAAATCGCTCCCCTGAGCGACAAGCACCCCGCCGTTCCAGAACTCAAAACCGGTCGGATTATGAATATCGCCGGCAAAAGTGATGCATTTGTCGGCCTTTCCGTCGTTGTTAGTATCCTCCAGAATCAACAGGCTGTCGTTCATCGCAGTCGTCGGTTTCCAATGCGGGTACGTCGGCCACGTCGCCACCCACAACCGACCTTTGGTGTCAAACGACATCTGCACGGGGTTGATCAGTTCGGGAAACATGGCCTCGTCGGCAAACAGTTCGACCTTCATGTTTTTGGCGACGGTCATCTTGCTGATGGCCTCTTCACCCGAAAGGAACAGATGTTTGCCCCCTTCCAAAGGCCCGGGTTTGTTTGAAATGACCTGCAGAAATTCGGGAAGTTTGCTGTCGTCGGCACTGATCGTTTTTCCA
The DNA here is from genome assembly GCA_025353525.1 of Schlesneria sp. GTDB lineage: Bacteria > Planctomycetota > Planctomycetia > Planctomycetales > Planctomycetaceae > Schlesneria. The sequence continues at coordinate 4,557 of JANXOO010001541.1, forward strand.
CGCGCGGCGGCCCAGACAACCTTGTCGCGATTCGAGGTCAGCGTATCGAGGACGTCCAGTTCGCGCTGTCCGACCGAATAGTTTGACAGCCCGTCTCCGTAGCCGCCGGGCCCTTCTGAAAACTTCAAAAACGCGCGATCGCCGTATGTCGAATATCCGTCAGTGACCCGATAGCGGTTGAACCAGTAAAAGTTTTTGTCTTTGACGGCCTTGTGAATCAATTCCAATGCCTGCCGCTTTGCTTCCGATTCCGCAGGACGGGTCCCGCCCACCAGTTGGTCCATAGCAATGGCGGCCAACTGCATATCCCCCTTCTCATTGATGTGAACTCCGTTAATGGTGATGGGACGGTCAGGGGTTTTTGGAGCTGAAGAACCGAATGCCACTGTGGGACCGAACAAGTCAATGAACATGACTTCGTTCAGTTTCGCGACCGAGGACATCGCTTCGGAATACATTTTCAACCGGGAATTATTGGCAGCGACGGCTTCCGGCGCAAGCAAATTCGGATCGTTCAACAGTTCGTGAGCGATCGGCGAGAAGAGAACCAGCTTTGGGGCCGACTTGCCATTATATTTTTGCGACAGTGTGTGCTTGATGAAGGCATCGACGTTGTCTTTGAATTTGGCCAATCCCGCTTCTCCGGCAAAGGATTCGTTATAGCCATAGAAAGCGAAGACAACGTCCGCTTTGGTCTCGGTCAGTTCGAACCGGTTCGTACGAACCTTTCCTTCGTCCCGTTTCGAGAGCTTGCCGACTTGAGGACAGGGGGCATTGCCGCTCAACCATTGATCGTGAGATCCGAAGTCCATCGACCGAAGCCGTTTGGCCGAATCACGAAATCCGTCAATTTCATCGGCGCTATAGCCAAGATTGCGAAAGACGAGGTTGTGCTCGGGAAAGCGTGCGTGCAGCAACGTTTCGAGCCAGCCGTAATGTTGCATTCGTTCGGCGAGAGTGTTTCCAACGACGCAGATGTGGTCTCCTTTTTGGAGTTCCAGCTTCGATTGGGCCAGGGCGTTGGAGGC
>JANXOO010001547.1 GCA_025353525.1 Schlesneria sp.
TACGGCGGAAAAACAGAACCGCGGAACTAGGGTACCGCCCGGTCAGTGTATCCATCAGTCCCCGCAGGATCAACTGACTGCGAGCCAAAGTATGAGCCAAGTTCTGTTGTAGAAGCATCTTACGCAGATTACTATGATTTGCATGGAATACCGCTTTCAATCGACGGCGCATCTCGTTGGAGTTTGCGGAGCAGGAATGAGTGCCCTGGCTGAGGTTCTGATCGACGCCGGGTGGTCGTTGAGCGGTTCTGATCTCTCTCTTCCGGGTGACAGAACCAGGAAACTGATTGAGCGCGGATTGACGTTTTTCAGCGGACACTCCGAATCCCACGTGCTGCCATCAGCCCGATACCTGATCTACAGCCCGGCAATTGCGCAGGACAACGTCGAACGTGCCACTGCAGTGCTGCGTCAGATACCCCAATTTTCGTACAGCCAGATGGTGGGACGATTGATGCGCGACGTGACCGGAGTCTGCATTTCCGGAACGCATGGCAAGAGCACCACAACCGCGATGACGGCCTGTATTCTGGACGACGCATCCCGACTGTCGGCCGTTGTTATCGGCGCCGAATTGTGTTCGACGGGACGCAGTGGATGGTCAGGAGCGGGCGACTTGCTTGTGGCGGAAAGTTGCGAGTACCAACATAGTTTTCTCGATTTCGCCCCGAAATACTCGGCCATCCTGGGAATCGAACCGGACCATTTCGACTGCTATCCCGACCTGGCATCGATTCAGACCGCTTTCTGCGAGTTCGCGTCGCAAACTGCAGCCGATGGCGTGCTGCTCGTCAACGCCGACTGCCCGGCATCATGCGCTGTCTCTGCGATGGCTCGAACCTCGGCGAAACGGATCACTTTCGGAGACCATCCGACGGCAGACTGGCAATCGGCCGACTGGCAGCCTTCACCGACAGGATCGCGGTTCCGGCTCGTTCATCGGGGGTACGACACTATCGGGATCGAGTTACCATTATTCGGTCGACACAACGCCCGCAACGCACTTGCCGCCGCCGCATTCTGCGTGGAAATGGGAATTTCGGCGGAAATTGTTCGCGACAGCCTTGCCACATTTCGGGGGATTCGCCGCCGCCTGGAATTTGTTGGGCATTGGCACGGTGCCACACTCGTCGACGATTACGCACACCACCCGACCGCCGTTCGAATCACGCTGGAAACATTGCGAAACATGGTCGGAACGCGGACAATCCGGTGCATTTTCCAGCCGCATCAGGTCCTTCGTACAACGACGCTGATGGCGGATTTTGTGGCGAGCTTCGGGTCGGCCGACCAGGTCTTGATCGCTCCGGTATTTGCCGCTCGTGAATCGGTCAATGACGAGCCTCGAGCGGTCTCGCAACAGTTGGCAGACCGGATTAAGTCACTCGGCATTTCCGCCCGGTTTTGTGCCTCGCTTGACCAGATCGTGACCACATTGGAGGATGCAGCGCGCCCCGGAGATGTCATCGTGACGATGGGGGCTGGAGATATCGACCGGATACATTATGAGCTCACTCAACGAATTCAACGAGATTCTGCAACGTGACGAGCCCCTGGCTCCCTGCACATGGCTCCATTTGGGTGGACCCGCGCAATACTTGCTGACGCCTCGCTCGATTGACGAATTGACCAAACTGGTTCGCACTTGCCACGAGGCCCAAATCCCGATCCACATTCTGGGAGGCGGCTCAAACGTGCTCGTCAAGGACGAAGGGGTCAGCGGAGCCGTCATTCGATTGACCAATCCGGTCTTTGCCCATGTCACGATCGACGGAAACCGGGTCCGCGCCGGTGGTGGAGCTTTGCTTTCACATGTCATCTCGGAAACAGTTCGGGTGGGACTGGCCGGCTTCGAAAACCTCACAGGAATCCCGGGCACGATCGGGGGCGCTTTGTGCGGAAACTCTGGCGGTCGACTTGGTGAAATCTCGCAACTGGTCACCAGCGTCACCGGACTGACGCTGCTCGGTGAACTCGTTGTCCGTGGTAAAGACGAACTCTCGTTCGACTATCGGCAAAGTAACCTTGGCGAACTGCTGATCCTCGACGCCGAATTTGAACTGGCGTCCGGTGACCCTGAAGCGATTTCGCAAATCCTGAAAAAGAACTGGATTGCCAAAAAGTCGGTTCAGCCACTCAGTTCTCAATCCGCCGGATGCGTTTTCAAAAATCCGCGCGGACAACGGGCAGGCCAACTCATCGAACAAGCCGGCCTGAAGGGAACACGCGTCGGAGGCGCCGAAATCAGCGACCGACACGCGAATTTCATCGTCACACACCCCGGCGCCAAATCGAGCGACGTTCTCAGACTGATCGACCTCATCCGCTCAAAGATCTCCGAACAATTCGGAGTCCATCTGGAGTCCGAAATCAAAATCTGGTAGCGTTTAGTGTGCGCGACAGCGAATGTGTCAACAGTTGGAAGTCAGCTTCCGTGGGTAAGCTGGCACCTTCAGTTCCGACCGCAACTATTTCGCAACCACAAACGTGGCAATTTTTGGAATTCGATCGCAAGGAAGCGGTCCATGCACACGAAGAAATCGTCCAATTCAATGCGAATCGCCGTTCTTGCCGGTGGTGATTCTGATGAACGTGCGGTCAGCCTGAAGAGCGGGCTGGCCGTTACCGATGCGCTGTCATCGTGCGGACACCGGGTCTTGCATCTCGACCCCGCGATTGTCGAAATGACCGGTGTTGACTGGAGTCAGTTCGATGTTGCGTTCGTCGCACTTCATGGGCGGTTCGGCGAAGACGGGCAGGTCCAGCAAATCCTCGATGAAGCGGGAATGCCCTATACCGGAAGTGATGCCGTTGCATCCCGACTGGCGTTCAGCAAGTCTGCCGCAAAAGAACGATTCATGCATTTCGGTGTTGCCACACCGCGATATACGCTGATCCATTACAACGATGATACGGATCGAATCTCGCGAAAAGTTGCCGAAATCGGATATCCGCTGGTTGTCAAACCGGATACGCAAGGATCAAGTCTTGGAGTCAGTATCGTTCGTGATCCCTGCCAGCTGCCAGCGGCGCTGCGGTCGTGTTTTCAGTTTGACGGATTCGGACTATTGGAAGCGATGATAGACGGGACCGAATGGACTGTAGGGTTGATCGACAGGCAAACGTTGCCTGCAATCAAAATCGAAACGAGCCGCGAATTCTACAACTGGCAGGCGAAATACGAAGATAACGATACCCAATATGTTTTTGATGCCGATGTCCCTCGCTCCATTGTCGAAAACATCGAACGAACCGGGCTGAATGCCTGCGAAGCACTCGGTACAAAGGGCCTCGCACGGGTCGACCTGCGAGTCGACGCCAACCATCAACCCTGGGTCCTGGAGATCAATACGATTCCCGGATTTACCAATCACAGTTTGCTTCCTAAAGCAGCCGCGCGACAAGGAATCGATTTCCCGACATTGTGCGACAGAATCGTCCGGACTTGCCGCAACAAATCGGGCAACGATCGAATTCAGGGACACTCGCAACATCCCCATATTCATTTCGACCGATCGGTTATGGCCCGTCGAGCGGAGGATGCGACATCCGCAGGTTCGACCTGAAACCCGGTTGTCCCACGGCGGGAAGTCAAATCGTAAACGCTGGCCCACATTGTGAAATCAGCGGCTGGAACACTTCTGCAGATCTGAACGGCATCGTCGTAATCGGCAGAGTGTCCGAGAGCTGCGGCCAAATCTGAGCCGGTTCAATAACGGGGGCAGGCTACCTGGTTTTGAACTTCCGGCTGATTCCGGAGAATGTGGTTCGTACAGACTTGCCACGAGTTGCTCGCCGAGGAGACTTGAATCTCGCCGTCGATGAATTCGATGAATTCGATGACTCGAGAACGACCGGACGAATCGGACGAATCGGCCACCATCAGATGTTCTTCGTCACCGATTTCGGGGAAAGACCGTCTACCGGCATGACATCGTCTTCCATTGAGGCGTTCTCTCGCTACGAATTCATAATTCGCTCACGGAACGGATTATACCGACTGACCGTCCGCCCTCGAGTGGTATTCTTTTTTGTGGACAATTGACAATATCGGCCCCGCGATGGCCCTTCAACGACCGAACTCCTCAGTGTACGTTGCGCTTCATTGCCAGTAGGATGTTGGTGGTATTGGTAGGCTCATTTTACCGATTGCGTTCCTGTGACGAACGCGGTGGATGAACGATGCCGACTCGGGAATCACCGAGTGGCTTTTTCGGGTCGTGCTCCCGATGGTGTCGCGAATGTGTCACGGAGATGCATGCCGCTCGATGTTGGTGCCGATGCGCCTGTGACGGAAGGAAAGAGATTGATGCGAATTTGCTCGCTGCAGTGGGTATTGGCGATTGTGTTGGCGATTCCGGCAGTTGAAATCTGCGCCGAAGAAGAATCGTCGCTCGCCCAGTACTATGGATTCAAACCGGTGGAAGTTTTCAAGCTGACAGAACGATCTTCGAATCTGTTGATCGGTGATCTGAACCATGATGGTCTGACCGACATGATTCTGATCGATAACTCCCACAGTCGACTCGACCTTTTGTTGCAGCGAAAAGATCGTGCCGCGACGAAGGACGTTCCATCCGGTCGAACGGATGTCAACATCGTCGAAAACGACTGGAGATACGATCACAAAAAGCTTCCCGTCGACCACAATGTCGCGGCACTGGCACTCGGCGATTTCAACGGAGACGGCCGGACCGATATCGTTTATTTCGGTGACCCTGACCAGTTAGTATTCAGGTTTCAGCCCGAGAAAGGGGAATGGACTGTAAAGAAGCAGCAGCGAGTTCCTGATGTTGTCCCGACTCAATGGTGCATGACGGCAGGCGATCTCGAC
>JANXOO010000026.1 GCA_025353525.1 Schlesneria sp.
CTTCCATTCGACGATGCGAGTGACATCCCCAACTCGCCTCGGAGTTTGGTCGACGTTTTTGCCGCAATTCCATCGTGTTTTGGTCGAGTGCCCGTAATCGACGGCCTCATTTGTGGCAAAAACCGCGATAGAACCAGCCTGCGACGTCGGGCGGTGTGAAATGATTGCCTTGAAGACCGTTGATTGAGCGACTATCGTCAATGATCACCGAATTCGGTGATCTTCCACGTAGCAATTGTTTTCGATCCGGAACCTGAGACCTGAACTCGACGTATGTCTTCTGCTAACTCCATTGCGACGAGTTCACGATCGTTGGCAATTTTCTATCCGCTGCTTTTGGCTGTGGGCGTCATATCGTTCATGGTCATTCAGTTTTCCGGGCAGAAACTGACTGCACCGACGGCCTCGGCTGATGAACTTGTCGTCGTTGGTAAACCGGCGGGCATCAACGTCGCCGTTCATGTCCTTGCGACTTTGTCCGCCGTGATCGGCCTTGGAAACATCTTTGCGTGGGGGTTGCGACGATGCGGGCAACCTGCCGTGATCGGCGAGGTTCTGGCGGGAATTGTTCTGGGACCATCGGTTCTTGGGATGTTTTCGCCTGCGTTAATGCACGGCCTGATTCCCGATGCGGCTGTCGACCCGCACGGATTGGTCGTCTCGTCGATGAAAACAATCGCCCAACTGGGGGTTGTACTTTATATGTTCATCATTGGACTTGAACTCAATACGAGGAAGGTCGGTCGACATGCCCGGGCCGCGATCGCGATCTCGCACGCAAGTATCATGCTGCCGTTCGTGTCGGGGGCCGCGATGTCGATCTGGCTGTATCCGGTTCTTTCGACAAACGACGTTCCATTTACAAGCTTCGCGTTGTTCCTTGGAATTGCGATGTCGATCACGGCGTTTCCGATTCTCGCCAGAATCCTCACCGATCAGAACCTGGAAAAGACGGATGCCGGTTCAATCGCACTCAGTTGTGCAGCCATCGATGACGTGACAGCCTGGTGCCTGCTCGCTTTCGTCGTTGGAATTGCACAAGCTCAGGTCGGTGCGGCGGTTGTTGTTGCGGTTTCGACAATTGCCTTTATCGCCGTCATGTTTCTGGTTGTTCGCCCGTTGATCACGCAGTTGATCGTGTGGGCCGAACCGCGTGGACTCGATCAACGGGCGACTCCGTTGCTGCTGGTGATGCTTCTGTGTTCGGCTCTTGCAACGGAAGCGATCGGAATCCATGCCGTTTTCGGTGCGTTCCTGCTCGGTGCGATCATTCCGCACGATAGCCGGATCGCCAGCGAACTGAGTCACAAATTGCACGATGTTGTCTCAATTCTGTTCCTGCCGGCATTTTTTGCGATTGCCGGCATGAATACGCGAATCGGTTTGATTGACGGACCGGGAAGCTGGCTGATCTGCATTTCGATTATCGTCGTGGCCACCGTCGGGAAATTCGGAGGGTCTATGTTTGCAGCCCGTTTTGTCGGTATCGATTGGCGCACTTCGGCCGCGTTGGGAATTCTGATGAATACGCGAGGCTTGATGGAATTGATCGTCTTGAACATCGGTCTGTCGCTCGGCGTGATTTCCCCGAAACTGTTTGCCATGATGGTCATCATGGCCCTGGTGACCACAATTGCCACGGCACCGATCCTGCGCCGCTTATTGCCACCGGATCACTCGAACGAGACAACTCTGTAAAATCAAACTGCCGACCATTCAGGTCGCCCATCGCCTCGACGAGTGAGTCTTGCCGAAGTTCCGGACACAGAAAGAATGTGATAATGGAATCCGCCGATCAATGGATTGGAGAGTCGTTGACTGCTGACGACATCTGGCAGCATCGCGTCAAAAAAGTGTTCGCCCGCTGTCAGACGGACTTTCAGGAACTGGCCATCGTTGACAGTGGTGCTTACGGCAAGGGGCTAGTTCTGGATGGGCGCTGGCAAACGTGTACCGGCGACGAATTCCTTTATCATGAACCGCTGATACATACACCGTTTTCACTGCACGGACATCCGCGTCGGGTTCTGATCGCAGGGGGTGCCGATGGAGGTGCCGCGCGCGAAGCATTGAAATGGAATGACATCGAAGAAATACACCTGGTTGATATCGACGGTGGTGCGGTCGACGCCTGCCGGAATTATTTGCCGGAAGTTCATCAGGGTTCGTTAGACAATCCTCGCGTCCGGATCACAATCGGCGATGCGTTTGAAGTGATCGCTGAGTCCAGGGGATGGGATGTGATTGTCGCGGACCTGACTGATCCGATCGAGTCCGGCCCAGCCTACAAGCTCTTCACTCGCGAATTTTTCGCCAATTGCCGACAGGAGATCG
>JANXOO010000033.1 GCA_025353525.1 Schlesneria sp.
ATCGGGACCGGATCCTCGCCGGGGCGTTGCACCGACTGAACGATTTTGTCGGATTTCGACCTGTGGCCGTACTCGAAAACGGTCGCAAAATGGAATTGTACTCGCACGAACGAGTGCGTCCATGGCCGCTTTACCTGAAGAACGCGGGTGTGGCACACGGTCCTTACTATGCACTTGTGACACGAGCTCTGGAATTGCTCGCTGAAGTTCCGGAAGAAATGCGAAGCGATGCCTGCTTCGATTTCGACCATCTGGACGAATTGTGTCTCGATCCGCGATCTCACGATCACTCGCACCCCGTCAACAAACGGACGAACTATCTGTTTGGAGAATGGGACCCGCATCAAATCGACATCCGGGGTCACTATCGCCGGTTCGTCATTCGTCGCGTCATTATCGACTCGCTGCTCGATTGGCAACAAAAACAGAAAAAAACGTCGTCTGAGGAAGTCCTGTTTGATATGGCCGCTGTGCTGTGCGGAACGATTTTGATGGCCTCGGCGATCAGCGGTGACGGACCTGAATGTCATGATTCGAGTGTCACGCTCACTTCGTTGCTCCCTCGCGTTGCCCGTCAGCGTGACCGGTTCTACACATGGTTACTGGAAAGTGCGACCGGCGTCCGCGCCAAGCGACTGAAGAAACACGCGAAAGCGACGCGGCAGCCGTTCGGCCACGTCCGGCAATCGCTGAATATGTATCTGGCCAATTATGGAACCCAGCAAGTTCAGCGGCGTCAGTTGGCGCATCTGTTCGCACGGATGGGTTATCCGGCAGCCAGCCTGCGTCAGACTGCCGTGATCCCGTGTGCGTCAGCCCGCTTCGAATGCGAAGTGCTCTGCCGCGTTCACGGGGCACGTCGCGTCGTCGAACTTGGCAAAATCGCCGAGGCGTTCAGCCTGTTAGGCGAAGCCGAAGAATACTTGCATCGCGGGATCGAATGCGGAGCACTGGTCGATCCCTGGAATATTCTCGGGTTCCAGGGCTTGTTTCCGCTATTCTCGTCGCGTGAAGACACGGTTCCCGATCAACGGGTCGAGATCCTTTTGCACATGATGGAGGCGTTGCTTGATGCCTACACGCGGACGTGGGAAGAGGCCGCCGCACGTGGTGAAACGAAGATGGCAGCGATGATTTCGGTGCGATATGAAGCCCTTGCCGACTTCTGGGACAAATTCGGTTCGTCGACCGTCAACGATCTGCCTCGCGTCGCCGCGAAAGAGTGCCTCGACTCGGCCTCGCATGTGGCACGGGCATTGTCAGAATGGCGTACGGCAGGCGAGGCGGCGGGCGACATCCAGTTCTGGCGCGAACACGTCGCGCAGTTCGACAGTGCGAAAGCCTATGCACAAGTTGTTTCGGCATTGCTCGAACGTAAAGATACGGTCGCGGCATTGGGTCTGCTGATGCAGTGGCTCAGCCAGCAGGAAGACGTGGGACTCGAAGCCGGACACATGTCATTCGAGGATCTGCTGTTATGGTGGATGGGAATCGTCGTCGACAAAGGGGCGACCGCGAAAGAAGATCCATGGCCGCTGATCCGTCGTATGTTCGACTACCTCGAAGCCAACGCGGGCGAACTCTGGTCAGCTCCGACAACAACCAAAGGCGCAGAAACCGGAAAAGTTCCGACACCGCAGCCCAACGATGAATTGGCCGGTACACGTGAAGAAGAATCCGATGACGACGATGAAGTCTTCGGCGCCGCCTACGAAGGAGTCGTCTATCGCGACAGTGCCGACGACGGGCAAGAGGGCGAGACGATGGATGATCGTCCTGCCTTCCATCGCGAGACCGAATTCGAATTGATCGAACGGGAACTGGAACCACGACTTAAATTTCTGCGAACGATCGCTCAGCTTTGGCAAATGGGAGCGACACTCGCTGTCGAACGTGAACTCGTTCCCGTCGACTCGCAATCCAACGCAGCACGGGAATCGCGCGCGGCCCAGGCCGACTCGCTCAGGAACTGGTTGCAGCATTCGATCGACGTTCAGACTGATCTCGGTCGATTAGTCGATCACCTGTGGAAGCAGGAAATCGGCGAGGCGTCAGCAGAACACGATGTCAATATTGAATACGATACACAGTTGCAGACCAAGCTGTTTTTGATTCAGACATCAATCCAGACCGTTCTCAGTTGCCGTTCAGCGCAATGGTGCCTTGCCTGTGCTCTGTCACCTGCCGACTCCACGGTCAAGTCGACTGCCGACGACGTGCGAATCATCGACATTTATCGCGGTGTTATGCAGCGAAACGAAGACGAAGTCCGTCGGGTATTGCCTGGCCTGTTAAAGTCGTTGCAAAGCAAGCCGCTGCTCTATGTGCCGCTGGAACATGGCGGCGAGCCCAGGCAGATCGTCACCGCCCGCACGATGCAAATGGTCATCCGGTTTCTGCTCGCTCACTTGCCGCAACTCGGGTTGCTGCGCGAGACGTGGCACCTGCTGAAAACGGCACGGCAGATGGAACGTGCATCCCGGCCCAAGGGTATGGCGGTCACCGAATTCGATCGCCTGTTCCGTATTGCATTGAGGTACACGCTGGAAAGCATCATCAAAGCGTCAGGTGACTGGAAGGGTGGCAAATTCAGCGACGAAGATCTGATCGAGATCGTCGGTACGATCGTCGAAAACTATCTCGACCAGTGGCTCGAACACAGCAATACGATGCGCCTGTCGACGGTCGAAGCGCTGAAAGTCGAACCGCTGTGGGAAGAGACCGCTGATTTCGTCAAGACATACGGTTCCGACGTTCTGAACACCCGACTGCTGACGTTGGGAAACGTGCGAGCAATCCTGCACAGCGGCGTCGAACATTTTCTCGAACACCTCGAAGAGAACGAAGATCCCCTGCATCCGGTCAAACTGCTGGACGATCTTCGCAACGGAGTCATCGATCGCGACGAAGCGGTCGAACACCTGAATCTGATCTATCAGGTCGTTGTCGAGAAGTTTGACCGTTTCCTTGAATATAACACGACGACAACACAGTCAGACTACGGCGAACATTTCTATTCGCTGCTCGATTTCCTGCGGTTAGAGACATCGTACGATCGTGATGCGTGGAACATGCTGCCCGTGACTGTGGCGCACGAAGTTCTCGCACGAATGGGAAAGCCCGAAGCGGCCATAATCTGGGAAGACGTTTTCTCTCTGAAAACCGAAGAGATGGCCGACCAGCACTTATTGCAACTCGACACCTTGCAAAAAAAATACGGAATGCGGATGCCGTCAGTCGCGAATCACCTGGAAGAGCGATTCGTCAAGCCGCTGTCCGTCAACCATATGCTGGCCCGGATCCGCCCCGCGTGCGAAGATGCCGAATCGGGTCGTGACGAGTCACCGGCATTTCAGGCGCTTTCGGTTTCGGTCGAGGAATACCTCAAGACGACATCGGGTTCCGGCATCGATATTCCGGCATGGTTAAGGACGTTGGAAGAAGAACTGAACCGCTTTCACGAATCTGGCGAGACGGCCCCGCCCGACGCCGAACCACAATTGCATTTGCCGATTCCGGCGTTGAGTCTGAAAGATTTGCGCCAGCAACTGAAGCAATGGAAGCAACCGCCGTCCGAACGGAAGGGGAAGGCATAGTTCAATTGCTTCACAGCGTTGCCTGACGGGGCAAAATGTCACTGCCGACCATTTCCGGTTTTTCAAATGATCCAAATCTGAAGTTTCGACGTTATCCTCGCACCACTAATGACTGTCGACGCACGAATGATCGTGCTACTGAAGGGATGAAGGCGTTTCCTATGTCCATTGAAACAGGCTTGTTCGTTCCGGCTCTGGTGCAAACTCCGCATTTGCTGGAAGCTCTGTGGGGGACGGCAGCCTTCGG
>JANXOO010000035.1 GCA_025353525.1 Schlesneria sp.
GCAGGACTTGCCGGAGCGATTCGAAAAAGTCGACATTTGACCACAATTGGATCCGGTTTTACGAACTCGGGGTGAAGTCAAAAGCAGAATTGGCCGGGCACGACGTGTCGCGAGGGCGTCATTCGTACAGGATTCCTGCAAGTTGAATTTAATAGTGCAAGGAATCCCGATCATCCCGTCGAAAACCGGAATGCAATAACAACGGCAGTTCCTGCAGGACGTACGGGTTTCATCTATCCGTATCAGGGGACTCTGACTATCATTCTTCCACGCTCGTCAGGTTTTTCCGAGACGTTGAAGAATCGGAGCGTTCCGGTCGAAGTTGAATAGACGAAGAATTGATGAATTGATGAAGTGGTGAAATGCTTCACCCTTTACTCTGCCACTATGATCGGTATCCAGCCCGATTAACGGCGGAAAATGATTATACCACGCGCGGTCTGGTTTGAGGCCATTTAGAAATCCGGCGACACCTGGAAACTGCCGCTGTGACGTTGGTTCCGCTTCGAACGCGGAAACGGACTCACAAACGTAACCTCAATCCGGACCGCGAGCAGCATAATATCCTGCCTCGTTTGTCAGCGATTATTTTAAGGAGCCAGCCATGGATCGGCGGCGATTTATTCAGCAGATCAGTCTGTCGGTAGTCACTGTCGCTGTCACGGCGACCGGATGCAAGAACACGCAGGTGGCTCACGTCCTCAACGAATCCGATCGGGATATGGTCGGAAGCCACACGGCGGGTGCCGAAACCTGGGAACCACTGATCCAATCGTCCGTCGGACAACTCCTCGCCCGCGAACAGAATTCAGTCACACTGACATCGCATTCGGGTGAGCCTTGCAAAAAACGAATCTGTTTTCTGCACGTTGACAATCGCAGCTCCGAAGAAATCGGCGATTTCGGCGACCAGATCTATCAGAAGATTGACACGATTGTGAATGCATCGGACGCATTTGAACTCGTCAACATCCGCGCGGTGAAAGCAGGGTTACAGCAGGCAGGATTGCGGCCTGATGACCTGTATACGCCGAATTCACGTCGAAAATTCGCCGCCATTATGGAACAGGAGCGAGAGCCGATCGACTATGTTCTTTATGCGACGATCACATCGGGGACGACACGCAGCAACAACAAGGACTACCAGCGCGACTACCTGCTGACATTGGAACTTGTGAATTTCGAGACCGGCAAAACTGAAAAGGAATCGGCCGAGATCCGGAAGGGTTACCACAAATCCAGACTCGGAAAACTTCGGAATTACGGAAAGAGCTGATGTTCCGTACGAGTCTGCTGCTGCCGCTTGTTTTAGTTTTCGCTGGATGCGCCACTCATTTTGACAGCATTCAGCCGATCCGTGCGGCATTCTTTGACGGAAATCTGACATCGGCGAACGAGCAACTCGATAAAGTCCTGAAGAAGCGCAAGGGCGAACGGGATGTGCTGCTGCTCGACAAGGCCATCATTGAATTGGCTGCGGGCCGACCGAAGGAAGCCGAACGGCTGATGCGCCAAGTGCGGGATCGTTTCGACGACCTGGAAGGGGTCCATGTCGGAAAAGAAATCGTGTCGATGCTGTCGGACGACAAGGCACGAGCGTACGCCGGAGAAGACTACGAACGAGTCCTGATTTGCGCGATGTTGTCGATCACGAATCTGATGGCGGATGGCGGCGACGCAGGTGCATTTGCATTGCAAATGGTCGACAAGCAACAACAGATCATGCTCGCCGTCGAAGAAAAGTACAAAAAAGAAGAAGACCAGTCAGCGGCGTTAGCCTACAAGCAGGTTGCTCTTGGCCCTTACATCCGCGGCATGCTCGCCGAAGAGTCGCCGCTGACGTTGAACGACGCCGTGCGTGCTCGAGTCCAGGTGGCCAGTTGGGAGCCCGACTTTCGTGACGCGAAGTCGGACTTGCAGCGATGCGAACACGAAGTCCCGATGCATCCGGGTCATGGAGCCTTGTACATCTTTGCAATGGTCGGGCGGGGTCCGATCAAACAGGAGACCGCTGAGGTTCCGACGCAAGCCGCGCTGTTAATCGCCGACCGGATTTTCGACGCGGTGGGAAAGCGGAACGTGACCCCCACGCTG
>JANXOO010000037.1 GCA_025353525.1 Schlesneria sp.
GATTTATTGAGCCGACTGAATGCAGCGTCTCCGTAAGTCGCTGGATCAGGAATTCAATCCTGCGCTACGCAATATGCGGAGAATCAAATCAATGTCCTGCTTCCCAATACTGTTCGGCACGGCCAGTGTCGGGCGCGTGGATCGGCATTCGACGAAATCCATTTCACGCGATCAGAGCTGGTTGCATCGCTCCACAAGGTGCTGGAATCAAGCGAAGTATGACGAACCACTCACAGGATCCAGGAACTAATAATGCGGATTTACTGAGATCAAAGAAATTGGTTCCGGGCACCTTTCAGCGACTCCGGAGAAAAATTGAACCACGAAAAACACGAAAATAAACCGGCCGAGGCGAGCCCAGTGGCGTCAGCCCAATGGTACTCCCTTTGTCGAAACGACAAGGTAGCCCGAAGCGTTAGCGAGGGAGTCCAGGCGAGTGAAAACAGGCGAAACTCCCTCGCTAACGCTTCGGGCCACCTAAAGTGAGTGCCATAGGGCGTCAGCCCTGGGATTCTTCAGAGCCAACGGGGATACGGCACGTTAAGATGTGAGAGGAGCGCCGAGTCAGCAGTAAGTACAGCGGTGATCGCCATACCCCGTTTGCGGTCAACTGCTTGCGTCAGAATCACATCCAGTTCGAATAGCTCCGCTGCGGCTAAAGTGCTGTGTCCCCTTTGTTCTGCAACGATTTGTGACAGGTTGGAAGTGATGGAATCACCGAGGCACCGAGAAAACGACGATTTGCGTTTGATTCAACGGAAAAAAGAGTGGCTGCCCCTACAGCGCCCGGTCGTTTTTCCGGATGCTTTCCGGGGACGGCGCTTCGTGAGAAGGCCCGCTCTGCTTTGTCCCAGGCTGGTTTGTTATGACCTGTTAGGCCGTAAGAAAATTCGGTCAAGCTTTTCAACCGTCCGACTCAGTTGGCGTCTTTCAGTTTGTCTTTGAAGACTGCCCGGAATTTGTCGACTTTTCGTTTGATGATGGCCTTGCAATAGGGCTTGTCGGGATTGTCTTTGAAGTAGTTTTGATGATAGTTCTCACCGGGATAGAACTCCTTGATCGGAGAGATTTCTGTGACGATCGGGGCATCGAATGCTCCCGAGGTATCGAGTTTTTTCAGATACTCTTTCGCCAGATTCTTTTGGTCATCGTTGTGATAGAAGATCACGGACCTGTACTGGGTCCCGTGATCGGCTCCCTGTTGATTCAGTGTCGTGGGGTCGTGTGTTTTCCAGAAGATTTCCAACAGATCTTTGTACGACACGATCGTCGGATCGTAAGTGACTCGAATGACTTCGGCGTGACCCGTTCTGCCCGTTGACACCTGTTCGTACGTGGGGTTCTTCGATTTGCCGCCGCTGTAGCCGGAGACCACCGTCTTGACGCCCTTGCACTGTTGAAAGACTGCTTCTGTACACCAGAAGCACCCCGACCCGAACGTCGCTTCTTCGGTCGATCCCGTTTCATCGACAGACTTTGCCGGGGCCGGTTTGACTTCCTTGCCTGGTTGAGGTTTTTCTGTCGGTTCGGCCATGATTTGCTGTCCTTCCACAAAAATGACGACCCCAAAAATAACGGCCACAGCGACGAGCAACCGCGCGAATGAGGCTCCGCAGAAGGCTCGCCGCGAAATTCGATCGGCAACACGAGCAAAATACTTTGCATTCATGATCTGTTCCTCTGCGATCGTACGAGATGATCGAGTTTCCAAAAGCCACCGGCCAATCCCGTAGCGACGCCGATCAGCCCTGTCGTACAAACTGTGATGACAAAAACATCGAGTGTCAATGTCTCTGACTCTTTCACCAGACTGAACAGGGCCGCCAGATTGATGCATCCTCCGACGACGGCGCCCAGGACAATCCCGAAAACTGCTCCCGAACGTGTTGCACCGCCGATCACGTGAATCGGGCATACGGTCGCATCGTGCCTCGTGTAGTAAGCCGCGATGTCGCGGCTTTGAGCCGATGACAGGGATGTTTCATGTGACGATGGCAATTGGCATTCACACGGGGACATTTCCTGATTTCCTGAAAGTGACGAAGGCAGAACGGCATGATGATGTCGTTCAAGAGGCCGGATGATTTGCCAAGCGGTGAAGCAATTCTCAAATCATTTATTTTGCGGAAACAGGCGAGCCGAGCGGCGTAAGCCCTCGGACTTATCTGCAATTCGGTCCGAGGGCTTACGCCCTTTGTATTACCCACAATTCTTGCATGTTTTTCAAAAAGATTCGAGCGTTGTCTGCGGTGTCATTCCTTAGTGGCATTGGAGTTAGGTCGGATTTCGTGTATTGGCGTCGCATTTGCGAGAGAGGGAGACATGCGATGGAATCACAGGGTAGTGGTTCAAATTGGCTCCAGGAAAGTTGGGGTCGGATACGTTCATCGCGAAAAAGAATCGTGTGCCGTTGGCTGGGCTCGGTGAGCAGATTTGCTCAACCATTGCGAATGCCGCAGCGTATGGTTCGTGTCATGGATGTTGCGATGACGACCGTCATTTTGGAACCGATCGAGTGGGCGAAACAGAATTTTGGTGAGTGTGATTTGGGGGACAAGCGAAGAACGGATCGACTGATTCAATACGCCGTTCAAGCGGCGAGCCGTCCCGATGCCAGTACTCCCGAGCAGACCGAGACCTGGGGTGATTGCAAGGCGGCTTATCGTCTGTTCAACGAAGAGGACGTGACATTTCAAGCCATCATCGCACCTCATTGTGAGATGACGCGCAAGTCGTGTACGCCGGGATCGACGAAGCTCATCATCAACGATACGACGGAAATCGATTACGGTGGACTTCGTCACGTTAAAGGACTGGGGCCTGTTGGCAATGGTTCCGGACGTGGTTTCTTTCTGCATACAGCGATGATGGTCGATGCAAGCGATGGCCGCATCGAAGGACTGGCCGGACAAAAGATCTTCTATCGAAAGCCGCATTCGGCAAAGAAGTGGTCAAAATCGGTTCAACGTCGTTCACCAAAGCGCGAGTCGGTCGTGTGGGGCGAACTCATGGATGCGGTCGGTTCACCACCCCCGGGAGTCAAATGGGTGCATGTGTGTGATCGTGGAGCCGACGATATTGAGATCTTCTGCCGTGCTCAACTGCAGGGTTGTGGTTGGGTGATTCGGGCGAGCAAGCTCAATCGATTCGTGAATTCTGCGGACGGTCGTCGGTTGGAGTTGAAGGACCTGTTGAACGAGCTGCCCGTCAGTGGATCGAAGCAAGTCCATGTTCCGGCGACACCGAAAACCGCAGCACGCACAGCGGTCGTTGAAGTGCGATTCGGTTCGTTGTCATTTCCACGTCCGCGAGTCCTCACACCGTGGTTACGCGATGTTTATCGGAAGCAAAAATGCGAGGACTTTCCCTTACCAATGTTCGTCGTTGAACTGCGTGAAGTCGATCCTCCAAAAGGAGTCGCTCCGTTACGTTGGGTGCTGCTCACGTCCGAGCAGGTCACCAACCTCGACGAGGCACTCACCGTCGTCACTTACTATGAACACCGTCCCGCAGTCGAAGATTTTCACAAGGGTCTGAAGTCCGGTAGTCACGTCGAGAAACGATACTACGAGACTGCTGAGCGATTGGAACGCGTGACGGGAGTGCTGAGTGTCATCGCGATCAGGTTGTTACAGATGCGAACCGCAGCACGCGAAACGCCGAACCGCCCGGCAAAAGAAGTGGCTCCAGCGAGGTGGATCAAGCTGGTGCAAAAGCTCCGCAATTTCAAGAATCTTCGACCCGCTGATCCAGAAATGACAATTTACCAATTTATGCGTGCCGTCGCTGGCCTCGGCGGCCATCTGGGACGTAAAAGCGATGGGGAACCGGGATGGATCACTCTCTGGAGAGGCTTCAACAAGCTCCTGCAAATTGTTCGAGGGGCCGACCTCGAAAGAGAAAGATGTGGGTAATACAAAGGCTTACGCCGCTCGGCTCGCCTGGATTCTTGTTCTGCTCTGTGGTTCAAATGATTTTCTCTTCGCTTCTGCGAAGATTTCAAAATCCGACGGATCGCATCTGATATGATTCCTGCCTCAGAAAAACCGGCATGCTTCGCTTACAATTTCCAGGGCGTCCCTTCAACATGCACGAACTAATGCTACCGACGAACGACCCCACGTCGATTTTTGAACTCCTTCGTGGCAGTTATGGCAGCGAATTGCTCGCGGCCGCTGTCAGCCATTTTCACGTATTTGAACGGATACACGATTGCGGTGCCGGGGACACCTGTGCGTCGTACACGTTCGAGCAACTCCAGCATAAACTCGGACTTGAACGGAGACCGGCACATGTGCTTTTCACCGCCCTGATCGCCATGAAACTGCTCGAACTCGATCAGACGGGCGCGTATCGACTGACCGGATTGGCCAAAGAGCACCTCGTTCCAGGAGGAAAATACTTCGTCGGCGACTACATCGGTCTTGCTGCCGGAAGTGCTGGCGTCGTGGAAATGGTGGCCCGGCTTCGCGCAAATCACCCGGCTCGGGCTGAACAGTCCGATACCGGAGCCGCCTTCATATACCGCGACGGAATGGAATCGGCGATGGATCACGAGGCTTCGGCGCGGCGGTTGACACTTGCCCTGGCTGGCCGTGCAAAAAACGTTGCTCCGGTACTCGCAGATCGCCTGAACCTGACGGAAGGAACTCTGCTCGACCTTGGAGGGGGGACCGGGATCTACAGTATCGCCTGCCTGCTGAGGAACCCGCACCTGAAGGCGATCGTCTTTGATCGGCAAGAAGTGCTGAAAGTCGCCTCCGAATTCGCGATCAACCACGGTGTCGCTGACCGTTTGCAATTGGTCTCAGGCGACATGTTCGCCGACAAATTGCCGCAGTCCAACGCAATCCTGCTTTCGAACATCTTGCACGACTGGGACGAACCGGAGTGTCGGACGCTCATCGCCCGTTGCGCGGCAGCGCTGCCAAAAGGCGGACGACTGTATATCCACGACGTATTCCTCGATGACGACCTTGGCGGCCCGCTTCCCATCGCGCTCTATTCGGCCGCATTATTCACATTGACCGAAGGCCGAGCCTACAGCGCTGCCGAATACCGCGAGTGGTGTACTAGTGCCGGACTGGTCCCCGGAGAAGTACAACCAACATTGATCCACTGCGGCGTATTGGAAGCGAGGAAAGTCGAAGGTTGATGACGGAAGGATGAATGTTTCTCGCGATGATCACATCGCACAGTCTGACGCTGAAGGCGTCACAGCGAGTAGCCGGGGGCCAGAGCGAAGCATCGACCCCCGGTCACTAATCCCCCCTCATCTCTTCGCACCTCGAAGGTGCCAGAACCAAACGGTCGGATGCCGTCCGACGAAACGAGATCGCGACTCGCAGATGGTTTTCTTTCGGAATCGCGTTATTCGATCCGTTGCGGTGTTGCGGTTCATGGCTTTTGGCATCCATTCTGGATGCGTGACATTTTTGGGCGTTCCGGTGGTCGACGCTTCGCTTTGACCACCGGCTACTTCTCCAGAACGCTCTTCAATGCGGCTCGCAGTTGATCGTCGAACCTTGCCCCGCCGCCGACGAACAAACGGACAATCGTTCCCTCGCGGTCGATGATGACAGTTTGCGGGATCGCGGTGGCTCCGTAACGTTCGGCAACGCGACCGTCGCGATCAAGCACGACCGTCGTCGACAACTTCAGCCGCTCTAACGCTGACTTCACTTTTTCCGGCGACTCTTCAAGGTTGACGGCAAATAGTTCGACACCCTGATCAGCGAATTCATGAGTAACCCGGTCGATCTGCGGCATCGCCTGCAAGCATGGTCCGCACCATGACGCCCAGAAATCCAGGACCACGACTTTTTGTCGGTGATCCGAAAGCTGAAATTTCGTTCCGTCGAGCGTTGTCAGCGAAATGTCAGGCGCCGTTTTTCCCACCAGCGCCGACTCTTGCCCTTCCCCTCCTTCGCCCGACCCTTCTGCCGGTTCCCTGGGCGCCTGAGGATCGGCAGACGGTATCAGTTTCCACGACTGAAATGCGAGTTCCGATATCGCCTTTTCGATCATTGCCCCGAGGATTATCTGATCGGTGCTTTGCAAATCGACGTGGCACGCTCCCAGCAGTTCACTTTGACCTGAAAGGATTGATCCCGACAATTGTTGCGGAACGAACGTCAGCCGGTTCACGTCGGTCGCCGAACCGTTTGTATTGCCCGGTATCGCCTGGATGCGGTTGTCGTCGTCTGTGGCAACGCTGTCGACGGACTTTGATGCAGCTTCGAGTAACTCGGGATGCATCCATATAATTCGTACGATTCGTTCGCGACGGACAATTTTCGATTCCAGTCTCAATTCAATCTGCAATTGCTCCGCATCCAGGGAGACAAGGCGACCTCGCAAATAGTCACCGTCGACCGAGCGAACCAGATGCGTGGGCGGGTTATCGCGTTGCATGCGCGGCAAGGTCAGCAGCCGCTTCCGTTTCTGCGAATCGATCGTTTGACTCAACGCATTGGCGATCAGTTCCACCGCCTGAACCCGGTCGTTCGGAGCGAACGTCGCGTCGGTAACGGTCGAGGCGAACGTCACTCCGCGTTCATCAATACTTTGTACCGTGCAAGGAATCGTATCGCCTGTTCGAAGATGCAGTACGGATGACGCTCCTTTGAAATTCTTCTTTTTTGTTTTTTTCCCGTCGCCGTCGGCACCCATTTCCGGATCCTGGCCAATGTTGTTGTTCACGCGTACCGCACGCACGCGTGCGTTGAGTACTTTCAATTGGGCTTGCTGCAAACTGACTTTCGGCGGCGCAACAGGCGGATCGCGATAGACGATGCGGGCCGAGATTCCTCCCCGCAGGGGACTCGATTGGCTACTGTGATCGGGGTGCCAGACCAGGCAACGCGTCTCGCCCTCGGTCCCGTCCACAAGACACCCGTGGAGTCTGACCCCTGTCATTTCAAATCGTCCAGGCAGTTGCTGCATTTTCGTCGGTTCGCTTCGAGGCGCTAATCCGACAATCGATTGCAATGTTTCGAACGAAACGGTGACCGATTCACGGATTCCGGGACATTTCAGAACGACCGCCTGGTCCAGGACGCGGATTAAATCACCGCTGACCTTCATCCCCGACAGAAAGACGGCGCGCAGTCCGCGCGGTGCCACGTCGGACGATTGCGAAAGAAAACAATCATGAAACCGGTCTTCAGAAATCCGCTGAATAGTCCCGTTGTCATCGATCACAAATTCCCGGTTGTCGACAACAAACGATGTCAATGATCCGTAAGTGATCGATCCATCATTTGCACAGATTCGGGGTTTGTTCAATTCGGCTTTCTGCGGTGGAACACCATTCCAGCGTCCAATCCGCAAGCTTTCCAGTTGCACATTGCCACTGCGATTGTCCAGCCTGACTCCGCCAAAGATTTCCGGGTTTTCGGTTTGTACGGTGAGTTCAGCGACCGGTTCGCCATTGGCCGAGAAGACAAGCATGTGCCCCGTTTTTTGATCGAGGAACGCCTGCAAATGGAGGCGTCCCCCTGTTTCGGAAATCTTTTGAAGACTGACAATATCTGCCTGGCGTTCGGTTTCACGCTGCACAACGATATCCTTTTCCAAAACCTCGAACCGAAAGGCACTTGACGGCATTTTCACGTCGTCGCCAACCCCCAACGACAGCTCGAAATCGGGTCGTCCTGTCCACGACAGTTCAAACTCGAATCGCGATTGACTCGGCAATTTGAAATCCCGCGTCAGCACCGCACCGGGTTTGTCCGAGATCAGATGCCCGGCATCCTCGCGCCACGCTTGCTGGTCGCCGTTTGTGTTCCAGCCATTCAGTCCGCTGGGACCGACAAACAGTAGCTCGGTACGATCACCCCAACGACAGATTCGCTGCACGGTTCCGCGATCAATGTGCAATTGCCCCATTCCGGCCACTTCGAATACCACAAAATCGGCGTCGAGTCCGACGAGGGAACCGAACAGCATGTCACCGCCCGCAAGTTCGATGCAATAGTCTCCTGCGAACTGCGGCGGCTCGGCCGGAACCGGAAAATGGATCGACGCGATCCCGCCCAATGCAAAGTGAAACGGCGAAGTGAACGCCGATGACTGCCAACCAAGGCGGCCTGCAATGTCCGATTCGACCAGATTCCCCGAGACATAGTCTCCGTTCGAAAGATGAAGTACAGGTCCGCGATTCTTCTCCGCAGGTTCGTCGGCCCGTACTGGCGACGGGACTGCGATGATCGCAAATGCCAGACAAACGAACGCCGTTCGCAGAGGGATTGAATACAAGTCCACAACATTTCCTCGAAAAAAAACGCCGTCTGGAAGCACAAGGCTTTCGCCACTTCGCCAGATCGAAGCATATTATTGCGCACGCAACCAGCGAAAAACGGCGACCCCGGCGCGCCGGGGGTCTTCCTGGTGCCTGTCCCCGTTTTTCATCGCTCGTAAATCGGCAAAAACCGGTAGTTCAGCGCCAACGCCAGACACGACATCGACGTTCCGATCGTTGCACCCATTTGCCCCGGTATACTTCCGTCCGCCGCCTGCTCTTTTTTCAACTGGCGAACAAGCAGCTTATTCCACTTCTCCCAGGCAACGACATCACCCTGAAAGAGTGCTTGCGCCTGATAGTACCTCGTATATTCCGGCCACGACTGTTGCGACACGTTATCCAGTCGCGCAGTCAAATAGCCGAGCGTCGCCTTGTATTGCGTCAGGTCTTTTCGGCGCGAAACCGAATAGACCAGCGTTGCAATTGAAATCCTGGCAAATGATTCGTCGAATCCGCCAAATCCGCCCGAGTAACCGACTTGTCCCGACGGTGAAGTCATTTTTGTGAAATAGCTGATTGATTTGTCGACCGCTTCATCGGGCACTTCGATACCGGCATTGCGAGCGGCCAATAACCCGACCAGCACTGCCCCGCTGACCGACGTGTCGGCATCATTGCCATCGGGCGAGTACCGCCAGCCACCGAACGAGTTCTTCTTCTGCGATGTGATCGCAGCCCTGACCGCCAGTTCAAGTGACTGACCGATCGACCGGCGATTTTTTTCCTCGCCCGCCCATAAATTGCGGTCGTCGACCGCTCCGTACGCTTCGGCCAACGCAAGCATTGCGAAGCCATGATTGTACATGCTGCTGTGTCCCAGGTGACCGCCATAGAAACCTGTGCCACCGTCCTGTCCGGAAATGATATTGCGCAGCGCCCGCCGGATGTTGTTGCTATAGAGTCCGAAGTTCGGATCTTCGCCTGAAGCAAGCAACACCATCAGGCACATCCCGGTCACACCCGGCCCCTGTTCGCCTCCGTTCTTGAAATCTCCCGCTTCGTTCTGATTCGTCACCAGGTATTGCAAGCCGCGATCGTAGATCTCGCGCACGTCACGCGGAACAACTTCACCAAACTTCGTCACCGGTGCCTGAGCAAATCCGCAATTTGCGAAAATGCCGTTCGCCAGAATTACGATGACACCCGCCCGAAAATTTCGCATCGTTAGTAGTCCTCACAGCGATGACCCATGACCCGTTATCGATTTTCAGGTGGGCGAATTCCAGATTTATCGGGATTTCGCTGACACAATCGGGTTGCAGGTATTCTCACTTCCAAAAGTAAAGCAGGTCAATGCAAACACGTTTGGCGCTCTCCACCAACCCCGTGTCGGTGGAGAGCCTGAAGAGCCAGTAATTGGTTCCTGTCAGCAAAATCCCGACAAATTCAAAATCCGCCCTTTTCCGACTCCGTTGCGTTCGCCGGGGCCTCCGGTGCCACTTTGACCTGTTCTGCCTGATTGAACCCGGTTTCGCCTTCTGATTGATCCCTTGTTTCCGATTCTTCGCTTTCGGTGATTCCATTCTGAATCAGGATTGGTTCCATCCCTTGAGCCTGATCAATTTGCAGTTTCAGTTTCGTCCACTGGTGATCTTCCAGTAACTGCCGCAACGTGTCTTCGGGGATTTTCCCCAACTGGTTCATCACGAAATACTGGTTATATTGCCCAAATACTTTGGGAGGCCGTGTATGTTCAAGCAAAAGTGTCACGAGAGCTTCATGTTGTGATCGACGCAATGAAACCGAGCTTTCAACATTCACCAATACAACTTCGATAGAGGCTCGATACCGGAATTTGCGGCGTTCGTTCATCACAATGTTGTATGCGGTGGCCTGTTCTTTGCTGAGTGCCCTCCGCACCGACTTCGTAAAGAAGGACGATTCGCCGAACAATCCTGCCGATTGCCGTGTCCGAAGCGGCTGAATCTCTTGCCAGATATTGTTCCAGGCGTTCTGATCAATCATCCCCGTTTTCACTTTTTTGCGAACGACGGCGACTTCGTCAAAGAACCGCTTCATGTCTGAACTGGCCGCCAATTTCAGTTTGTTTCGTTGCGAGTCGCTCAATCCGCAGATCCGATCGATCTCGTTCAGTTTGACATCGAGATTTGCTTCCATCTGAATACGTGCCGCCTTGGCATTGCCGCTCGGCTGAAACACGTTCGCGTCGAAATTCTGCTCGTCCATCTGGAATTGGGCGATCGGCGCCTGAGCCTGCGGCAATGCCTCGACATCATCGGGTGCCGATCTGGCAATATCTGAACCGAGCAATACCAGGAGAGCAACGGAAAGCAACGTTCCGGACTTCATTTGACCTGCCAACTTCATAGCCCTGGTTCCTGAATTTCCGCAGGTCTTGCAACTGCCGGTTCGGCCGGAGACTGGTCAACATCATTCCCCCACCAGCCGTCGCCATTGAACTCGTTCTGTCCTCCACCACCCCAAAAACCGCTCAAATCGATTTTCTGCAAGCCTTGCCAGACAGATTTTTGCTCTTTCGTCAAATGAGGCACGATATTCTGGTCTGGCAACGTTGGAAAGTACTGATCGCCATAATTGCTTAGCATCAACCAGTTCTCCCAAGTCTCCTGCCAATTCGCGGAGATCGTTTCGACAATCTTTTCCCGTTGTTCGTTGGTCAGGCTCAACGCGCCGTCAAGATGAGCAACGCAGCACAGGATCGCAGCTTGTTTTCTTATTGCAACACGATCATCCGCTTCCGTCCTGTATTTTGCCAATTGCTCCTCGGTCAGCGTTTCAGCCAGCACGACGGCGATTCCCTCACGAATCGTCTGATTCGGCTGTGGCTGAACGATTGCGACTCGTTGTATCCCGCCGAGCATCTGCCGATTCTGCATTTTGGCCATATCCTTCGCAGCCTTCTTCAAACTCGCTTCGGCCCGGCATCTGATCAGTGGACGCTGTTCGGGCGTCAAGTCGCTGCAAGCCATCCGCACAAACGACAGTTCCGCCACCATCAAATGATGGTACTGTTGCATAAACTGCTCCGTCATCGCATCGTCCTGATTCGCGGCATCGGGACCGACCGGCATTTCGATCGCCTGAGCGTTGAATGCTCCGCCACCAAACAACATTAGCAGCGGTCCCGTGATATCAATATTCATTTGTTCGACCGCGACATCCAATCCCTCATCCGGCTGATTTTCTTCAGCATCAGATGGCGCAACTTCCAGCTGGTGCGTCACAGCATCAGTTTTGTCTTTCTCTGCCACCCTGCCTTTCAAACCGGTTTTCGACCGGACCTTACGCTGTG
>JANXOO010000058.1 GCA_025353525.1 Schlesneria sp.
CCAGAACAGAGGTGCCGCCATCGCATTGAGCAACCGCTGACGGGGACTTGTCGTCTGTTCCGATTGCCAGATTGCTACCGCGACACAGAACCCCATCAACAGATAAAAGACAAGTGTCACTCCAGTTTCCACGATCTGTCCCTCCTTTCGAATGACGCAAGAACTAACCTTGCATTCGTTGCCACAGCGTGAAAATCAGGAGTGGCGAAACTGCGGAATAACATGCGGACCAGGAGAGTACGAGACGCTGCAGGAAGCATTCCCGATGAGCTCTTCGATCCTCGGGCATCGTGTCTGTCAGCGTCGACAGGCCGCGATATAGTGAATAAGTCCCGGAAACCCCTGCAAGGAAAGGCAAGACCATCCCCATAATTAACAGCGAATCGCGGATACTCGGGGACAGATGAAAAATTGCGATTCCGAGGCCGATCGCTGCATAGATTGGCAGAATCCCGACCAACGTGACCGCTGCAACGGCTTTCGATTTCAACGAATGAACGACGACATCCACCATCGTCAGCCGAATTCCCGAAAGCAATGCGTAGAAGTAGAGACTCGGCAGACAGATCCCCGTCGCAGCAATCAGCCCGACTGTGTAGGCCACGATCAGACGAATCGCGTCGCCGTTGATCCAGTGTTGTGCGGCGGAATCGGTCTTCATGACTTCGAAAACCAGGACCTCGTGCGTCTTTCCTGCAACAACGTCTTCCAACGATGAGAGGTGCGGCCAGACCGCTGCGGAACTTAATACGAGCGACATGGCGACGCCGAAAAACGTGAAGCCGATCAGTGAGATCCCAAGAAAACGCGGGATGAGCGCAGCTTGTTTGTCAGGTTCGCGGATCATCCGGTCGAGACGATTTGGGAATTTCAGTATGTATTCAACTAATGCAAGCGGACCGTAACCGATCAAGTCCGGTTCTGCGGCGACTTCAGCAGCTGCACCTGCGCTTGATGCGTACGAAGCGACCGGGTCTCGGGTCGTAGAGCTCGATGGCTCAATAAAGTCGGACGGTTGAAGTTCGATCTGCGGTCCGGGTCCGTCAAACGTCTGTCGCAATGATTTCAAAACACTGAGGTCCATGACAATCTCCTGTTTTCGCAAGCAAGTTTTTAAAAGGGGTTGCGATTGAAGTTCCTCGCTGGAGTTCAGGCTTTAGCCTGTCTTCACGCGTATACGCTGAATTTCCGATCCGTCAATGGCCGAAATGGAACAGCCCGAAGAGATAGAACAACTCGGCTCCGATCACGCCGACAAGCCCCAGCCACCAGACCGGTGCCGTTCCTCGTTGCGGTTCAAGCTTTCGCATCACGCGTTGAAAGACATCAATCATCGAAACTCCAACGCCCGAAAAGACAACCAGATTCACGAGCAAAATGAAGTTGGGTGACGGGATCGCAACTGTGAAGAACCAGTTGATCGGGATGGATGCGACCATCGCCAGTCCGCCCCAACTGGTAGTGACAAGTGCCGCGAGCAGAGTACTGCTGGCCCTCAAGCGAGAGCCTGAAAGGCTGTTAAGAATGTAAAGTGCCGGAAGCGGAATTCCCCAGGCCAATCCCGCACCCAGCGTGCAGGTCACACCCTTCATGGCGACATCGCGGACATGGCCGCCCAGCCCCATTGTCATCCCGTACGTCATCGTTCCCAGGATGGCCGTCGCCATCAGCGATACCCAGACTCCCCATCGGTATTCGACTTCGTGCCTGTTCCATCGAACGGCGAATTCTTCGGGCTCGCGTAATGCGAGACCCACATGAGCAATGCCGGATTGTAATTGATGGCGAAACATGATTGTTCCCGATTGGTCTGGGATGCGATTGGAAGTTCGACGGTCGAACGCCCGCCACCAGACGAACCGCAGCGAAGTCACGGGATTAACGTCCATTCGACGAGTTTTCCAGGATTCATTGGAAACGCTGCGCGAAGCGGACTCGCCTGGCGCGACCGGGGAACGACGCCGAAGACAATGCGTGAAAGGATGCGGTCACGGTGGAATTCGACCGGATCTGTTCCGGCAATGGAAATTCCAGGGGAAGTGAACTGGTTTCCGGGCGGGATGAGGCCATTCGCGAGTCGACTGAATTGGCAGGTCGCAAAGGTCTTGAAACGGCACCGCCAGAATCCTGATTCTCATTGTGAACGATTCACAGCACGTCTGATAATCCCGGCTCTGGTATGGCCGATCCCGACGGAGTTTTTCAAATACTTTTGAAACCCCGCCAAACCTTTTTCGGGACGGGTCTCTCACCACGCCGATTCGACCCGCCGAATTGGGAGGGGCACCGCAATCAATCCCGGGCCGCAGCCGTCATTGACCCAGCTCGCACCATGCCCGGCCAAGAAAATGTAACAGATCGGACGCGATCATTCCGGGTTTGGAGAGTTCTTCAGCGGCGAGGTCTCCGGCAAATCCGTGCAAATGGACGCCGTACTGTGCCGCATCAAAGGCCGGCATCCCTTGAGCGAGAAGTGCAGCAAGAACGCCGGTCAGGACATCGCCAGTTCCGCCGGTTGCCATACCACAATTGCCTGTCGCATTGATCGCGACCTTGACCCCGTCGGTGATCACCGTATTCTTCCCTTTCA
>JANXOO010000074.1 GCA_025353525.1 Schlesneria sp.
CGCCGAGGTGCTGTTGCACTTCGCCGGTGACTTTGATTTTAAGGCCCTTCACTTCGGCCTCGATTTTGACAGCATTGTAAATGCCGGGCAGATGCGCTTCCGCATACTCCGCGTCAAACGTCGAGCCGATGATTTGTGTCACATGGCCAATATTGGTGCCGGTCGTCATATCTGTGGTCTCTATTACTTTCATTCCAGTGCCGCAGCACCGCCAATAATTTCGCTCAGTTCCGACGTAATCTGCGACTGACGAGCCCTGTTGTACTGAGCTCGAATCGTACGAATTGTTCCGTCTGCGTTGTCCGTTGCACTCTTCATTGCGACCATACGGGCGATCTGTTCGCTGACCGCTGCATCGAGGAAGCATTTGAACAGTCGCGCCTTGAACGACGCGGGGACGATTTCTTCCAGGATCTCTTTTGGTGACGGAAGAAAATCGTATTCGACTTTCGGCTTCGTGGCAGCTCCTGCAGTCGCAGCCATTTTCCCGATCGGCAACAGCGTTTCGAGGACCGCCTTTTGCCGTGCCATCGTCTCGAATTTCGTGTACGCAACATCCAGTCGATCGATCTCGCCCCGAATGAAGAGGTCGACGAACCGCTTTGCCAATACGTCGACTTCGTCAATCGTCGGCTTGTCGACGAAATGAGTGTAACTGGCGGTTGTGGCGATCTTCTGGAATTTGAAGAAGCCGATTCCGCGTTTTCCGGAGACTTCGACATCCAGATGAAGCCCATCAGCCTTCGCCTGGCGAATGCGCGATTGAGCGTGCCGCAGCACTCCACCGTTGTATCCGCCGCACAGCCCGCGATTCGACGTGATGACCAGAAGAATGCTCTTCTTTTCGGTATCGCGTTTTTGTAACAGCGGGTGAGTGAACGATGTCGATCCCTCTTGCATCGTATTCGACAGGTCTGACACGATTTCAGAGATTTTGCGAGTGTAAGCGGCGGCCTGCGTAGCGCGATCCATTGCTTTCTTGAAGCGCGCCGTTGCAACCAGTTCCATCGTCCGGGTAATTTTCCGGACGTTGCGAACCGCCTTCAACCGCTTGATGATCGCGCGTGCTTTAGCCATGACTTACTTTGCGCCTTCCGTTGCCAGCCACCGCGTTCGCCATTCTTCCAGGGCCTTCTTCAGCAAACCTTCGGTCGCTTCGTCCAATGCACCGCTCTTGACCAGAGCGTCGCGCACTCCGCTTTTGTCATCCCGCATGAACTGAATCATGTTCCGTTCAGCTTCCTGAACGCGCGGAACGGGGACCTTGTCGAAATAACCCTTTGAGCCACCGTAAATACTCATGACCTGATCGGCCATCTGCAGCGGCTGGAACTGAGGTTGCTTCAACAATTCGACCATGCGGTATCCGCGGTCGAGCTGTTGTTGAGTCGCCTTGTCGAGTTCGGTACCCATCTGGGCGAAGGCTTCCAGTTCGCGGAAGGCGGCCAGATCGAGACGCAAGCTTCCCGCGACCTTTTTCATCGCCTTCGTCTGAGCATTTCCACCCACGCGGGAAACCGAAATACCGACGTTAATGGCTGGCCGGACACCCTTGAAGAACAGATCCGGTTCGAGGTAAATTTGACCGTCGGTGATCGAAATCACGTTCGTCGGAATATACGCCGAAACTTCCCCTTCCAGTGTTTCGATGATCGGCAACGCGGTCATGGACCCGCCACCCAGTTCGTCGCTGAGCTTGGCCGCACGTTCGAGCAATCGGCTGTGGCAGTAGAA
>JANXOO010000079.1 GCA_025353525.1 Schlesneria sp.
TTCCACTATTCGTCGATATTCGGAAACCGGTTCCTCAAGTTCCTGTTGGGGAATCACAAGAAGAATTATCTGGCGGCATGAGTAGTATGGCGATGGGGTCAAGTATGATGAGTTCGATGAGATCGGGTGGAAATTCGAGGGGAATGCCGGGTGTTGTTCCCGCCAGCTTAATGATGAATCTTCGATATGAACAACTTCTTGGCTGGAAGTCTCACTTGAGTCCCGTTCGCGTGACAATCGGTCGCCAGGGCAAGTGGTTTCGATGGTCCATTGAAGCTGGCAATCCCGCGCCGAATCAGGGATCTTTTGGTGGAGGAGCCAACAACGGTTATACAGTATCTGACAGTGGTGAAGCGCCGGAACTTCCGGCTGGACTGCGA
Source organism: Schlesneria sp. (assembly GCA_025353525.1). Classification (GTDB taxonomy): domain Bacteria; phylum Planctomycetota; class Planctomycetia; order Planctomycetales; family Planctomycetaceae; genus Schlesneria. The sequence continues at coordinate 381 of JANXOO010000079.1, forward strand.
CGATTTTGGAGAACGACAGCTTCACCCCTGACGCGGAATGATCCGTCGGTCGAGCCCAATCAGGCGATCCCCGAACATCGCAACGATGATGCAACGCCAACCATTCGTGAATCAGATCCCGAAGGATTTGAAACTCCGAACAATCTGACTTCGAAACTGCGCAATGTCGACGGTCTGAGGGCGGGGTCGAATACGCCCTGGGACAAAGTCGAGCAGCAAACAAATCGGTTGCTCGAGCAATTCCATCGTCCCGCCGACAAAGGGCGCATCCATTGGCAAGCCGCACACGTCTATGGACAAAGCGATATTCGCGGACACGCGGGAGATGTGACTCGGCATGCCAAAGAAGGACTCAAATACGAACGCGACCCTGTGCAGCGAGGTTGGCTGTTCATGTATCTCGGCAACGCCGCGACAGTCCGGGACGGCGACCCGAAGACGTTTATCGAACGACGTGCGGATGCGGCGCGGTGGTATTTGAAGGGATACGCCGAATTGCGCCCGTTCGATCTGCCGGATCAGGCTCCCGAATTACCGCAGATCGAAAAGGTCGGCGGTGAATTCAACTTCAGCAAGGTCGCGAATGGCGAGATCGACCCCGAACAAGTCGCGGCGGAAGTCCGCCATGCGGCTCAAATCAAACGTCGCGACGAAGTAACAATCGTTCGCGAACTGGTTCACCGAAGGGAGACGTATATCAGCGGACTGCGCGAACTCTATCGACGGCTGCACGAACTGTACGACAAGGATTCTGTGGCGCAGGACAAGTTCCATGAAATTTCAACCGAAGTGCTGCACGAACCAGCGGTGGTTGAAGACGTGACCGGACTCGTCTGGCCAAAACTCCTTCCAGACTTCGACAGACAGTATTAATGAATGACAAGTTCAGTGGCGAGGGAACCGTTCGAAATGCCATTCCGTTCGTCGCTCGCGGGTGGGGCGACCGAATTGCCCAACCTCGGTTAAATGACGCGGGCCACGATCATCGTGCGATCGTCATCAGCGGGGCGTCCCCCGGAAAATGACTCGACTGACCTCAGTACCGAGTTCATCAATTCCTTTGCCTGAAATGAACATTTCTTCAATTCGTCGTCGAGACGTTCAGTTCCGAAAAACTGCCCGTCGACACTTTGCGCTTCCGTTATCCCGTCGGTATAGAAAATGATTTGATCGCCTTCTCCGAGTTGCAGTTCCGCGACTTCGTACGTGGCCTCGGCCATGATCCCCAGTGGAAATCCGCGAGCGCCATCGAGCGATACCAGGTCCCCGTCCTGACAGCGTTTCAATCGCGGGGGATTGTGACCCGCACAGGCATACGTCAACAGCCGATTGTCAGAGTCATAGATGCCATAAAAGCCTGTCACGAATGTGGAACTGACACCGATGTAGCGGGCCGTCAAATGCTGATTAATGTATTCGAGCAATTTTCCGGGCGGCAGCGGGGGCCCCGGATGTGTATGCGCGATGCAATGCGTGACGGCCATCAATACCGCTGCCGGAGTTCCGTGACCGCTGACATCGGCAATAAAAATTCCCCATTTGCCATGTGGCATCGGAAAGAAATCGTAATAGTCGCCCCCTGCCCTCTGAGCGGGCTGGTAATGCACGGCGAGGTCGAGTGTCGGGATTTTCGGTAATTCGATCGGCAGCAGTGACCGCTGGATCTCGCCGACAACCTTCATCTCGCGATCCAGTTCCTGATAGGCTCGCCGAAGTTCTTCCTTTAACACAAGACTGTTGGTTGCCTTCCCGAACAGATTGCTGCGCCAGACCAGATCCGGAATTTGCTCGGTTTCGAAAGCATTCGGTTCCTTCTGAAGCAGTATCACCATATTCAACACCTGCCCTTGATCGTACATCGGAATCGCCAGTAACGAACGATGCCCTTCCAGATACTCCATCGCAGGTTCGTCGTGTGCCAGAGACAGATCACCGATGAATACCGCTTTGTCACCGTGGATCAAATCGGAAAGCAGACCTCCGTCGAACATCGGAAGTCGATGCGATTCCACCCACGGATTGATCTCTTCATCCCAAGTTGTGCTGCGAGTGATCCGGTATTGAGGCGATGAAAGGCCGCGACGACTGAGTGACAGCCGTCGATCGATGCTTTGCAATTGCTGAATGCGCTCGCCATAGGAACGGACCATTGCCTGCGGGTCGGTATGGCGGCTCATGTCTCGCATCATGTCGACGATCACATCGAGTCGTTCTTGCCAGGTCGTAGATTCGCGATTCGGACTCATGGTGTTCTGTTTGCCCCCTGTGATTCTTGCTCGCGTCAGTTTTTTGACCGTTCACAGCCTGAGTTCGCCGTGTTGACAATCCGGCCCAGTCCGTCCGGATATTGTGCGATGTACGTCACACAGGCGTTCGGAGTCACGCCAGGCGATTGAAAGGGGTCACAGGGGAGAAATCCAATATTCTCGAATTCCATGTTTCTGCGGTCAGGGGTAATGCTTGATACCAGATACCAGCATTCCCTAAATCTCCGGACAACTGGAAGAAATCAGTCGCCGCGAGGTCGGAGTTGAAGTCGAAGTCGTTCGGCCAATTCCGTCAATTGACTCAACTCGTACCCGTACAATTCGTCCCGAGTCGGCTCCGCGATTCCGAGCAATTCCTGAAATTCTTTAATCCGACCGACTTGCTCGTAAATCGTCTGGCGTTCAAGTTTTGCTTCAAGTATTCCCTGTCGCTTTCCTTCCTCGAAGGCTGAGTTGATCGACGACCGGTAATCCCGATTTGCCCTTTCCTGTGCATCGTACATGGCTTTATCCTCAATCCTTTCCGCAATCTCGAGATCGAACGCGACACTTTCTGAAATGCCTCGTCCGGAAACAGCCTCAGAAATTCTTCCGATTCGTACTCGTCGTTGTCCAACAGCCAGAATAACCAGCAGTCCTCAACACTCGCCGTTTTCAAGTCGAACTCCGTCAGATTATACCGCCCCAACTCCAGCGTGTGAATTTCTATTCGATGCGATAAACCGTTTTTCTGGCGTTCGTCGCCTTGATGTCCAGGATCGACAGCTTGTCGGTCTCGAAGTCCTGCAGGTTGTACG
>JANXOO010000095.1 GCA_025353525.1 Schlesneria sp.
TTCCAGCGACTGAATCACCGCCTCTTTTGAGGACGCGCCGCTTTTATATGCCACCTGATACTTCACCAGGAAGTGGAACGTACAATCGACCGAGATGCCCAGGGCAATACTTCCCGTCATCATCATTCCGATATCGACCGGCATCCCGAGGAAACCAACTCCGCCAAACACAAGCCAGATCGGAATGATATTCGGGATCATGGCGATGATTCCGGCGACGATCGAACGCAACGACAGAATCATGACGATTGAAATTGTCAGGCAAGCCATCGTAAAGCTCTGCCAGAACCCGTCGAATATTTCCTGCTGGGCGTTCTTCAGAAGCGGAGTCAATCCGGTGAAGTGAACGGGTTCATCAGCGAGTTCGTCCGAGAGCTGGTTCAGGACCTGGATCGGGTTCAGATTTGTATCGTGGCGGATTCGTGCCGAGATCCGCCACAGCCGCTGATGCCCTGCCACCATCCCGTCTTCTCCGGAATAAGACTTGGCATGTCCCAGGATGCGAGCGGCTGCCATCGTGCTGTCGGGCATCTCTTCAGGAAAGAACGACGCCAGCGACAATGCATGTCGCACGCCGGGATGGGCCGAAATTTTTGCTTCAATGGCGCGCACTTTTGCAAGCTGATCCATGAACGCCAGCTTCTGGCCACCCAGGTCGACGACCGCTTCGATCGAGTCGATATTCGTCAAATCTGATTCAATGCGGTGCAAGTCCGCCAGAACCTTGCTCTTGCGTGGCAGGAATTCCGTCGGGTTGATGCTGGGCTGAAGTTGCATTATTCCCAGCGTTGTGACGCCGAGTAACACCGATGCCGCTCCCAGAAGACTCCACCGATACGCGGCAATGCCCATTCCCCAGTCGCGGAAGTTCAGGTGATATTTGACTGAGCGAACCGTACAGTTTGGCATGACGGTCAGCAGGGCCGGGGTGACTCCAAGGCCGACGATCAGTGCCACGATCGCGCCGCACGCGGCGGCGTATCCGAATTGGCTGACGGGCAGAATCGTACTGACATTCAGAGATACCAGGCCCATCAGTGTCGTCAGAGTCGAGAGCATGCAGGGGTTCCACGACTCTTTGACGGCGGCCGCCAGCGGTTCGGCGTGGCCTTCTTTCTGTGCGCTGTCAAAATAACTGACGACGTGGACGGCGATCGACAGGGTGAAAATCATCACCATGACCGACAGCGAACCCATGATGAAATTCATCTCGCCGCCAAGCATCGCCATGACCGCCTGGTTCAGGAAGATGCCCCACAACGCAGTTCCCAAAACGGCCAGCGACAGACCCCAATGTCCGAACGAATAGTACAACAGACAAAGGCTGACCGCGCACGTCAGAAGAAAGAACTGTCGACTCGATTTTTGACTGCCGAGTCGGTCGAGTTCGGTAACAATGACCGGGGCACCCGTCAGTGCCACTTTTTCGATTGGAAACTGACAGTAGGCAAGCGCCTGTTTGACTTCATCAACGACACGTGCCCGGTCTTTCACTCCGGCGTCGGACAGCATCGCCACAACGCCGATTAATTCACCCGATCGGGATGTCAGCAGGCCGTCCAGCCGGTCGCGAGCAATCGATTCTTCAACGCCGAACTCTTTCATGCGAGCCGTCATCCGGTCGGGCGTCCAGCAAAGGCGAATGCCCTTGAGGCGTTCGAGTCGACCGGCAAATGCTTCGACCAGTTTCGGAGTTGCCTGTTCAAGTGGCAGGCCGATGACGATGATTTCTTCAGCACCGAAGTCCTGTTTGAATTCTTCGTAGAGCTGGCGGACAGCCGTGTTTCGCGGAAGCCACGTTTCGATATCGTTGTTTTGCGGCATCTGTTCGGCTTGATGCCACAGAAACGGGAAACTGAGCCCTACGAGCCAAAGGATGGTCGCGCTGTATCGGCGATAAAAATGCGAAATCATCGGGTACGGCGTCTTTCTGGCGAATCAACGAGTGCCGGTTCTTGTTTTGGCCCGAAAGCGATTGCTCTTCCTGCGAACACTCTGAAGTCAAATCCCTGACATTGTCCGGTGGCGTGAACGGCGGACAGTGAATGCCCGCAAAGTCTTCCAGCGTCAACAGACGAAGAGGCAGTGGCCCGCAAACGGGGAGAAACCCCCGTCAGGACAACGCTGCTCAATTCGCCCTGTCATTTCTCGACGGTTTCTCGCCGCGCTTTGATCGTTTCATGCTAACGATTGCTCAAGCATGGAGGTTCCGCGGTGAAGACCCAACTGACGCAAACTTTGCGGTGCGGGGAAGAAATGTTAATGGTGGCGGGCCGGGGTGGTGATTGGTGGCAAGTGAAGGAACCGGAAGTCCCTCTTTCCAGCGAGCCCGGTTGCGTTAGCACCGGGGTTCTTTCCTGGGCGCTATGGGGTGCTTGCAGTCTCGAACGAGGTTTCGTTCGGATGTCCGTTTCCGCGTCTGCGGCGGTCCCCGATTGCTTTGAAATCGGGCTTTCCAGCGACCGGTTGCGGAAATGTTACCTCAGAGCAATTGAAACTCGGGAAGTGTCAGTATCAATTGCAACAAACCGCGCAGTTTTTGTTCGGTTGTTCCCTCGGCACTCGCGTGGAATTTGAGCAATTCCTGATGGACTGAATCGATCGCAGGTTCGCACAACAGCCAGCGTTCGAGCGTTTCAATAACCCGTTCACTTCCTGTCGTTGCCAGGTTTCGGGTTGACTCGGACAAGGGACCGTATTGGCCGGTTGTTGAGAGTTCAGTGGCGAAGTTGGCTCGTTGCAACAGGGATGACGACGTGATCCACAGTCGACCACCTTCCCAACCCTTGACGGATGCCGGTTCAAATATGTTTTGCCCGAGTTCAGCCAGCAGTTTGGCAACGCCTGGCCATCGGATGGGCTCGGCAAGCATTCGCAACGTTCCGATTGCAAGATCGAGTGGCGACTTGATGATCGAACGCCGGTTCTCGGGCTGAAAGAACCACCGGGATGTCAATAATTCGCGAAGCACCGGTTTCAGTTGATAGTCGTGGTGCCGGATTCGATCGGCAAAGTGCCCGATCAACTCTGTGGAGGGCTCAGGGCAAACGAATGTTTTCGCCAGTTTTGTGGCGAGGAATCGCGAGCAGGCGAGTTGGTCAAGGCACAGATCGACGATATGGTTTCCGTCAAACGAACCTGTTTTACCAAAGACTGTTTTTGGCGAATCGTCGTGTTGAAGCCGATTCATCCAGAACTGGCCTTCGCGAACGTGCCATCCGGTGAATGCACGCGCCGCTTCCTGAATGTCTTTTTCAGTGTAATTGCCAACCCCGAGGGCGAAGAGTTCCATAATCTCTCTTGCAAAATTCTCGTTCGGGTGCCGCTTGCGATTGGCGTTTCCGTCCAGCCAGATCAGCATCGCCGTATCGCGCGAAATACCGTGCAGCAGACTTTTGAAATCGCCTGTGGCGTGTTTACGGATCAAATCGTTTTGAGCCAACATTGTCGGAACGGAATTGACTTTGGCATTGGATGTCGCAAAGTGATTGTGCCAGAACAGTGCCAGCTTTTCCGTCAGCGGATTGGCAGAATACCGCATCCGGTAAAGCCACCAGATCTTCAGGTTGTCGATTCCGCCGGTACTGATCGCTGCTTCTCGCAACGCCGCTTCGGCTCGCGAGAATTCTGTCGACTCCGGTTGTGGATCGAGCAGTCGATTCAGAGTGGCGTCGAGTCCGTCAGTGACAGCACGGTCGAGTTCCCCTGGGGTGAATCCGTACTGAGTTCGATTCAAAAGATGAGCCGCTTCGCGGTGCGTCCAGACGGAAGTGGCGTTATAGGGATTGAAGGGTGTGGCGGAGTCCATCGGCATTTCTCCAGGCGAAAGCCTGATTTACAGCGTAGGTTATGCTTCAGCATATCTCTTGAGCATATCTCTTGTCGCGTAGCTATTTCGTGTTGCGTCGTACCGGACCTGGCATTCCAGGGTGACGTCCGAGGTCAATCGATTTCAGAGCAATACCAGGACTGGCTGATGTTTGAGTTCTGGTGAAGACAGGCTAATGCCTGAACTCCAACTTGGCCTGAACTCCAACCCGGACTATTTCCAGCCACCTTGAAACTCGAGTTGCCAGCGATCAGCGAACCGCGTTGATGAAAACGATACAGGGGTCAATTGTCGCAGCAGTTTCAATAGTGCCTGCAATTCCTGGACAGACTGCTCCTGGGATTTGCCCTGTTGCAGGTTCTGTGCGTGCAGGACTTGCGAATTCAGTTCCAGCAGGTCAGCGGCGACCGTTGGCGAGAGATCAAAATAGACATCGCGAACACCTTCAACTCGAGTCGGCTGATCGGCGGCCGGTGCGATCGCTTCGTTGTGCATGATGTCGATCAGCTGGTGACACATTTCGACGTTCGTAGCGATGACGTAACGATCTCCAACGCGGGCTGAAGCAGGTTGGAAATTGTACGATATCGGTAGCGTCGGTCCTTCCGGCTGTTTGACGTATTTGGCAAAGGCCACTTGCGTATTGCGATAAGTCTCGGACGACAACACGAAGGGCTGCCGGTTTTCCTGCATCGCCTGCAGATTGCTGACCAGCACGATCGTTTGAAACACCAGGCTCAATACGTCGTTCGCTTCTGCCGGCTTGGCCAGGTCCAGCAGCAGGGCAATTCCAGGCAATTGAACTCCCGGTGTGCCGCGGAGGTGCGCGAAGCTCTGCGGTGCCGTTACCAGCGTCAGTCGATTCCCCAGCAACGGCAAGACATCTTCGCCAAAATCACGACCGGGCAGAAATGTTGCCAGGCCCGTTTCGAATTTATCGAAGCCGGGCAACAGCGATGCTTCGAGCAACCACTCACGATTGCGATACCAGGCGGAAAAATCGCGTGTGATCGAGAATCCGTTCAATGGGTTCTTTGTCGCTGGAACATCGGCTCGCGGAGCCGGATCGCCTTCGAGTACGAACGGCTGATGAGCGGCGTCGAGATGACCTGGATTGCCCGCGACCGTGCTGCGCAGTTCAAAATGATTGTCGCGAATGTCGAGTGTCGATCCGACGTACGGGCTTCCTGCGGCCAGTTCCAGATATCCTCCCAACAGCAGGGATACAACACCATTGTCCAGCTTCGGGGGAATCAGACGATGACCGACAAGTCCGGTCAGGCGGGTCATGTTCAGAAAAAACTGAACATCGTGATCAGTCCCTAACTGTGTCGCCATCTGTTTCCATTCGGCGGATGTGGCGACAGAATCACCTGATGCCGCCGGAATTGCAAGGCTTTGCAGTGTTCGGTCGAGAAGCGGTTTTTGTTTGCTGATCACAATCCACTGATCCCGGATGACCGCCTGATTCCCGTCTTCCATTGTCACCGTATGTCCGCCATCATCACGAGCGGAGAGTCTGATTTTGTCACCCGCCAATGGAAGCAGTGGAGTCAACCGACCTCGCAAAGTTGCCAGCGATGCTGCATCTTTGACGCGAAGAATCAGGACGCCGTCCGGCGGCGAGCCGGGTTGCGTTGGCGGATAAATCCCCAGTACGATTCGGTCGCCGAAATACGTTTTGGCAAACTGCCAAAGCGACATTCCCAGTTGTCCTTCCGCGAGCGACTTAAATCCCAACGCTTTTTGGACGGGGTCCAACTTCAGTGCGTCGCTCCATTGGGGACTCGACAGTAACTCCCTGAGTGCCGGTGAGGTTTCGATTCGCTCGATGAGTGGCGCGAGGTTCGAGAATTCCAGGGTTGCGACGGCACCTTCGGGCAAATGAGCCACCAGCGAATCGCTCGCCGGTAATGCCGAATCTGTCCAACCCGTTTGCGTGCTGATCAGTACCAGCGACAAGCCAAAAATACAGCCGATCATTCGAGTCATACGCATCAGAAAAATTCCTGTCATCGCAAGAAAAAACCGGACTCTTTTGTGCCGGACAACCAACACGTATCAGAAATACCCGGTCGATCGCCATTCGGTTTCGTTTTTTGGTACCGAAGGGTTATACTGAGTGCGGGGCAAATTAAGGCGTTCATTGAAAGTTGATGACTTTAACGCGTGCCGAAAAATCTTTCGGAATTTGGCGTTCTGATCGACCTTGGCCTGATGCAGTGAAACCGTCTTGTACGCTCTGCAATCTGAAGCTGTCCCCGCCAACCTCAAGGATGAACGTGTCGTCGTCGACTCCATATTCGCCGTTTCTGAGCACTCCAGTACCGAAATTCGGTGGGCCAGCTGCTGCTGCCGTCAATCCGGGAAGTTCGCTTCGACCACCTTCAGCATCGTTGAATGACCTGAATGCACCGCAGCGTGACGCTGCGATCACCCTCGACGGTCCGCTGCTTGTACTGGCAGGTGCCGGCACTGGAAAAACGCGGGTCATTACGTACCGCATGGCCGAATTGATTCGCAATGGCGTCGAGCCGTCGAAAATCCTTTCGGTGACGTTCACCAACAAGGCCGCGAAAGAAATGGCCGAGCGAATGTCACATATGCTCGGGCGGCGACCGAACAGTCGTCCAATGATTTCGACATTTCATTCGCTGTGCGTGCGGATTCTGAGGGACGAAATCGAGGCGCTCGGCTATCCACCCCGATTCGTGATCTATGACAGGGGCGATCAGGAATCAGCTGCTCGAAAAGCGCTGCGCGACATCAAGGTCACCGATGCGGCTTTGAAGCCGGCAGACCTTCTGTCGCAAATCAGCCGCTGGAAGATGGTCGGGGTCCTGCCCGAACTGGCGACCGAATACGCCGACGATGATCGCGGGTACCTCGCCGCATCCGGTTATCGTCGCTACCAGCAAAGTTTACGCGCGTCGGGTGCTGTTGATTTTGATGACCTGCTGTTGTTGACGGCTCAATTGTTCGAGCAATTTCCGGATGTCCTCGCGCGACAACAGGCAAGGTTCGAACAGGTGCAGATCGACGAGTATCAGGATACGAACGAGATGCAGTTTCAAATCGTTGCGGCGCTGGTCAAGCCGCACCGCAACATCTGCGTCGTGGGCGACGACGATCAGTCGATTTACGGCTGGCGCGGAGCCGAAGTGAAACACATCCTCAACTTCCAGCAACATTTCCCCGGTGCCAAAATCGTCCGGCTTCAGGACAATTATCGCTGCACGACAGAAATCATCCGGCTGGCGAATCAACTCGTCAAACACAACCATGGGCGACACGACAAGACGCTGGTCGCACACAAGGACGGGCCGACCCCCGCCATCAAGCCGTTCCCCGACGAGCAAACGGAAGCCGAAGGAGTGGTGCGCGAGATCAATTATCTGGTCAAGGAATTGAATGTTCCGCCTCAGGACATTGCCATTCTGTTCCGGACGAACGAGCAACCTCGCCTGTTTGAAACCGAGCTTCGTCGCGTTCGCGTGCCCTACGTCCTGGTCGGCGGACAATCGTTCTTCGATCGAAAAGAAGTCCGCGATATCATGGCGTATCTGAAATTCCTGTCGAATCCGCGCGATGAAGTGTCGTTGCTGCGGATTATCAACACGCCGACTCGCGGAATCGGCGATGCGTCGGTCGAACGATTGCTGAATCGCGCGGTCAAAATGGGCCGCAAGATCTGGGATGTCATTCCGGATGCTTTGGCCGGGAAAGAGATCACTCAGAAAACGGCCAGATCGATCGAGCTTTTCCGGGAACAGATGGGCGAATTTCAGCGCCGGTTCGACACGCCTGGCATCAGCCTTTCTGAAACGCTTCAGAAACTGCTGCACGACATCGATTACGAAGGAGAAATTCAGAAACAGTACAATTCCGCCGATCAGCAACTGGCCCGTTCGGGGGTGCTGGATGAATGCATTACTGCATTGCGTGAATACGAACAGCGATCGCCAAAGCCGGACCTGGCCGAGTTTCTCGATCAGACATCACTTAGTGGCAACAACCGCGAATTTGGCGATGACGATTCGTTCGAGCAGTCGGCGGTGAAGCTGATGACGCTGCACAGTGCCAAGGGACTGGAGTTTCCACGCGTCTATCTTGTGGGACTCGAAGAAGGGTTGCTGCCTCACAAGCGATCGATCACGGACGAGCTGGAAAACAATCCGTCGGCGATCGAAGAAGAACGTCGTCTCGCCTACGTCGGCATCACTCGGGCAAAAGATGTGCTGACGATCAGTTACGCTCAGACCCGTATGAAATGGGGCAAGCGGTACAAGACGAAGCCATCTCGTTTCCTGACCGAAATGCAACGAGTCGTCGGCGAATAGGGTGATTCCAATAGTGCCACAAATCGTCGTTTCAAAGCCGGTTTTCAAATGGAAATGAACGAATATCGAAAAACGTGTTCAAGTGCCTGGGCCGTCGGCCCAATTGTACTCACTTTGTTGAAACGACAAGGTCGCCCGAAGCGTTAGCGAGGGAGTCCAAGCGAGTGAAAACAGTGGAAACTCCGTCGCTAACGCTTCGGGCGACCTGAAGTGAGTGCCATTGGCCGTTGGCCACTGGCTATTTGAGTGGATGGCCACTTTGGGCTGGAAGACTGTTCCTTTTGGGCCACGCGGTGAAGCATTCTTTTCTGCTCTTCTTCCACCCGGAATCAACATACGATTTTCAATCAGCAATTCCCGGACGTCAGTATTTTGCTGAAAAAGAAGGGAATTTGCAAAAGCCTTTCGTAAACTTTCGGTACAATCTGCGTCCGGTGTGATTTTTGGATTTCCGCTGTTTGGAACTGCGGGGTGAAGAATGGAATCG
>JANXOO010000233.1 GCA_025353525.1 Schlesneria sp.
CTATCGCGCACTTCAATTTCATGCGGGCCATTTTCTTACTTGAAATACAAAATCGGCAAACTCGCCGTAACTTGTATGGGTTGAATCAAGGCGGGAAAATGGGATAAAAATCGACAGAGGTGTAATCCCGGAAACACTTTGTAATTCGTCCGACAGAGGCGTTTGATGAAAATCGAAGTTGTTTGTGCGGAAGTGCGTTTTTGCCGGAAATGGAACTTCCAAAAACAAAAATACAACACCTGCCAGCACTGTCGATCAGACTTTTCCTGCGCATCAAGCCAAAGCCTGCTCCCCTTTCGAAATCACCAACAGCGGGACGTGTGATTTGACCTCGGGATTCCTTAAATTCGCACCCTCTAATTGGTCGTTGACGAGTTCCAGCATTTGAATTTCAAATGGCTTCAAACCTTCCATGAGATCACCCATCCAACTGCAAATCGACCCATCGGTGGCGCCGCCCGCTATTCTGAGTCGACCGATTGTAATCCCGTTGGCAATGAGCGGAATGTCGGTTGACCACTGCTGACGATCGGGACCGCGATCGCGTCTATTCCAGTTAACATGATATTCTTCGTTGAGCGCGGGAAGGTTGACATTCAATTGAACAGAACTGAGATCGAAATGTTCTGCATATTCCGTCAGCGTACTCCATAATTCATCCCAGTCCCGAGTACCGGTCAGACGGGCGTGGAATGGAGTCGATAGAGCCCGATTTACCTTTGGGAGTAACGATGAAAAAACGGACTTTAATCGTCCGCCAAGGAGCATGCATTCTGCGAAGCCGAACATCCGTGTGACGACAAGGGTGGCGAAAACGGAAATCGCGCTGATCGCCGCCATCCATTCATTTTGTCGAGCAACACTAACGAGCGCGCCAACGGCAGTAACAGCACAAAACGAACCGATCCAGAATAAAGTCATACGACCGCTGAATCCGCGTCGCAGCAGGCAATGATGAAGATGGCCCCGATCTGTTTCATAAATACTTCGGCCTGTCAACTTGCGTCTCAGAATCGCCATTCCGACATCGAGAATCGGAATCGCCCAAATGACAGTTGGCGCTATCAGTGCCACGGTCGCGGGTCCCTTGAATGAACTGCGCATCGCCAATGCCCCGAGTAGAAGCCCGATCAGCATGCTACCAGCGTCACCCAAATAAATCGTGGCAGGAGGAAGATTGTAAGTCAGAAAGCCGATGATCGCGCCGCAGAGAGCGAAGGCGATGATTGCGTCAGCACCGTGCCCACCCATCAATGCCATTCCTGCAATCGCCAGACTCAGAATGACGCCAATACTGCCTGCGAGGCCGTCCAGCCCATCAATGAGATTTAATGCATTGATGGCACCGACAAGCCAGAACATCGTAAACGGGATCGCAAGCAATCCCAATTCGAGTTCCCAATCAAGCACTCTGATGTGACGTACAACCATTCCCGAAGCAACGAGAATCGCAACTGCAACTATTTGTCCGAGCAGTTTTTGACGCCCTCGCAAGTGGACCCGATCATCGACCAATCCGACACCCAAAATGAAAAGCGATGATCCAAAAAGACCG
>JANXOO010000262.1 GCA_025353525.1 Schlesneria sp.
TGAACGCCCCGACCCCTGCGCGAATCCGTCCAGCCCGCCAAGCGCAATCATAATCGTCGGTCGCTGAAAGTGCTCGGCAACTCGCGTCGCCACGATCCCGATCACGCCCGGATGCCAATCGTGATGCGATAACACCAGCGCCCGTTGCTCGCCCCAGTCGGGATGCTCTTCGACCAGTTCTTTGGCCTGTTTCAGGATCCGCCGTTCGACTGTCTGCCGCTCCTTGTTCAGGCCGTCGAGATACGTGGCCAATGCAACGGCTCGTTCGGTATCGCTCGTCGTCAGCAGTTCGACGGCCAGTCGCGCCTGGCCCAACCGGCCTGCAGCGTTGATTCGCGGTCCGACCGCGAACGCAATATCTTCCGCCTGCAGTGACCCCTTGTCGTGTACTTTGGCAATTCGCAACAATTCCTTCAGGCCAGGATTGGAACGGTCTAACAGACTCGCCAGCCCGAAGTGGACTAGAACCCTGTTTTCGTCGACAAGCGGAACGACGTCAGCAATCGTGCCGATGGCCGCAAGTCCGATGGCACTCAGCAGGAACTCACGCATTCGCGGAGTCGCCTTTTTACCATCCCCCATACGAGCACAAATCGCCCACGCCAGTTTGAATGCGACACCGACACCGCAAAGTTCCCCGAATGCATAAGCTTTTTCCACGCCAGGCAGGCGGGGATGAACGAGAACCGTCGCGGCAGGAAGCGTCGCAGCAAAGTTGTGGTGATCGGTCACGATCAGTTCGAGACCCAGTTCATTGGCGAGAGCCGCTTCGGCAACGCTGGTGATGCCACAATCGACGCTGACAAGAAGTCGCGACGGGTCTTCTGTGTGAAGTTGCCGAATCGCATCGCAGTTCAGCCCGTAGCCCTCTTCGAGTCGACTGGGGATGTAATAATCGACTTTCGCACCGCTCAATTGCAGGCAATGCCACAGCAGACTGGTCGACGTGACGCCGTCGACGTCGTAGTCGCCGTAGATCGTAATCCGTCGACCTGACTTGATCGCGGAAACAATTCGATCCGCTGCCAGACTGACACCCGGCAAGGTCTCGGGATCATGGAGCGTGGTCAGTTTTTTCGACAGATACGCTTCAGCAGATTCGACCGCGTGATGACCGCGTGCCACCAGCACCTGAGCGACCAGCGCCGTAATTTTCAGCCGGACACTCAGGTCCTTCACATACGCCCGGTCATGTGCCGCAATCCGCCAGATGCGATGCATCCCGTGCCAACTTTCCATAGGGTAACATCAAACAACCGCGCCGAGCGTACAAGTCCCGCTCATCATCCGGCGGGGACATTCCCGACAAGCCACGCTCTCGAAGTTTCGATGCGTATCGATCACTCTGCGGCTCACTGGACTCATCGCCCGACCGCAGGAAATCGTAGTCGAAGCAACCTCGTCAGACAAACATACAGCTTGAGGCCAGGATTGAGGCAATCCTCGAATTACCAGACAACGTCGCAAAAGTGTTTCGCGATCCGCACGATACAGTATGATATGCGATGATCCGATAAATTCAGAATCTGCCGTTTCGGCACGATATTTCAGGGGAGAGTCGAAATGTCCCGCGTATTTCCGATCGTATGCCTGTTTGTGTTATTGATCGCTCGACCGGAAATCGGGCTTGCTCAGGCGGGTGGTGGAAATGGTGGAGGTAATGGCGGTGGAAATGGCGGCGGGGGAGGCGGAGGTGCGGGCGGCGGCAATAACGGTGGTGGCAACAATCAGAACAACAGTTCGGGAATTGCCATCGATGCCCAGGGGGTTGTTTCGTTGACGTTGGCAATTGACGGTTCAGGAGGACTCGACAAAAAACGACGTGATGCGATCACGAAAAAGAATCGGACGCAGGAGGTCGACCACAAGACAAAACGACGACTGGTTTCGCTCGTGCAACTCGAACGACGAATCGACGAAGTCCTTTCAAACGGCAATGCGATTTCTGACGAGCTGTTTTATCTGGCGGGATTACAGCGTATCGATCACGTTTTTGTATTTCCTGACGAGCGGGATCTTGTCATCGCCGGACCCGCCGAAGGCTACGTCCCTGATGCCGTGGGACGAATGATCGGAATTGATTCGGGCAGGCCTGTATTGAGGCTGGACGACCTCTTCGTTGCCTTGCGATCGGTTTCCAAATCGTCGCAGGTGGGCTGTTCGATTGACCCTGTTCCGCAGCGATTGGCCGAACTTCGGGAATTTATTCGCGAAGGGGTCCCGGCAACCGTTGACGAAGTCGAGGCCCGGTTCAACCAGATGGACGATATCCTCGGATTGCAGAATGTGCGAATCGACGGCGTGCCGGACGATTCACACTTCGCAACAATGCTGGTCGAAGCCGATTACCGCATGAAACGGATTTCGATGGGTCTGGAAACTCCAGCGATCAAAGGGCTGAAAAGTCATCTTGCGATGGTTGGAACGGGCGGAAATGCGATGCAGCGATGGTGGTTCATCCCGTCATACGACGCGATCTTTCGCAGCGGCGACGGACTGTCATTTCAATTTGTGGGACAACGCGCCCAACTGGTCGCGGAAGACGAAATCGCAGACGCTGCGGGGAATCGTTCGAGCGCACCCGTCTCCAGAAAATCGACGCTGGCGTTTGCAAAACAATTCACCGACAAGTTTGCGCAGTTAGCCGACAAGTCACCGGTCTTTGGCGAACTGCAGAACCTGATTGATTGGGCCGTCTTTGCAGCACTGCTGCGTTCGGAACAGATTCCACAACGAATCGGCTGGAAGCAGGAACTGTTGCTCGACGAAACGCGTTTGATTCATCCGCCATTTGATGTCCCGAAAAAGATACCGTCTCAGGTCAATTACAAGCGGAGCGGTAATATGGTGATCGGATTGGTGGGGGGTGGCGTCGTCGTCAGCCCGGCAAAAATTGTCGATGACACGAAACGTCCGTCAAAGGATTCGGCGGCACTCGACGAATCCCGAACGGCCGCAAGGTCAGCTCCAAGAACGGATTCGCACCACTGGTGGTGGGATAGTGAAAAATAAATCTGTCGGATGAAGAAAACCCACATGGCGTTAGAATTGATGAAACCGTAGAGTTAAAAATTCCACCCCGGCGGGGCCAGGGAATCGAACCGTGAAGAAACTGGGGCATACGTTTTACGAACGGCCTGCTATCGAACTCGCACCTGACTTGATCGGGAAAGTCATTGTGCGTCG
>JANXOO010000349.1 GCA_025353525.1 Schlesneria sp.
GCCAGCCGAATCCGCAAAAAACACGCGCCTCAGACATCGGCCATGTTACGACGTAGCGCGAACTTCGTCTCGTAACCCCGTGCTCCACGACAGCGGCGACGGGCGGTCGTCAGGATGCAATACGGCGGAAAGTTGAGGCCAAAGGGACATGTTTGTTTTCAAGTCGGGGGACTGGCACCAGGAAGACCCCCGGCGCGCCGGCGTCCCCGTTTTTCAGCCGGTAGATTTTCCACTTCCGGTCGCGTAACAAGCAGTGCGGCTGGCATACGGCTGCTCAATTGGACGAAATTCCTCCATTTTGATTGCGATTTGGCAAGCTGACGCGTGCAACCGGTGCTGACTTTGTCGAATCCGGTTTCCTGGCACAAGTCGTGCAGTTCATCACGTTGCCGGGCCGTAAACGCCCGGACGAATGCTTTTCGCATTGCCGTCAGGCCGTTCGCAAACTCAATAGGGAGTGGAATCGTGAGTACACCGTATGCCAATTCGCTTGTGACAGTCGTTTCGACCTCTAATTCGTTTGAAGCCGGGTTGGTAAAAGCCATGCTGGCTGACGAAGGAATTCCTTCGTTCGTCGAGGATGCCAACGGCCCTTTTCCGGGTTTGTCAGCTGTCCCCTGCTCGTTGATGGTGGGATCGGAATACGAAACTGACGCTCGACGCCTGATTGATGAACACGAAGCCCGCCGCTTGACGCGTGTTGACGAAGAGATCGCCTGAACCGGACGCGACTCGTCTTCGCTCGCTTTGCTTCGTTAATGCCTTACAATGAAATCACATTGTTTGGCAACAGGAAGTGCGGGGAGCAAAGAAGATTAATGGGCGGGTTTTTGACAAATCGCCGCGTGCGCGTGATCGACTCGCACACGGGCGGCGAACCGACGCGTGTCATCATCGACGGTGGTCCCGATCTCGGTTTGGGGACCATGTCCGAACGACGAATTCAGTTGTCCGCACTTTTTGATGATTTTCGTTCAGCGGTCGTGTGCGAACCACGGGGTTCCGATGTCGTCGTCGGGGCATTGCTTTGTCAGCCTGTCGATCCCGGGTCCGTGGCAGGCGTCCTCTTCTTCAATAATGTTGGTCCGTTGTGGATGTGCGGACACGGGACGATCGGCCTGGGAGTGACACTGGGCTACATTGGAAAAATCGGGGCTGGCACGCACCGGCTGGAAACAGCAGTGGGGCCAGTCACATTCGATTATGACGGAGCGAATCGGGTCAGCCTCGAAAATGTACCGAGCTACCGATTTGCAAAAGATGTCGTTGTCGATGTCGACGGATTGGGGTCAGTTGTGGGCGATATCGCCTGGGGCGGCAACTGGT
>JANXOO010000286.1 GCA_025353525.1 Schlesneria sp.
TGACGCAATCTGGAACGTCCGCGAGGCGACCTGTCCGGCAAGTGCTTGCAGATTTTCTCCGAACTGCTCTTTCAAGTTCCCGATCTGGTCTTCTGAAAGTCCGCCCGGATACCAGGGTTTAATTCGTTCCAGGGCAGGAGCCGCACCCCGGTTCCACAACAGATCAAGACCCCGGTGCCAATCTCCGTTCATGTGTTGATCGGCAAGCGAATACAATTGCACGGCACACACGAATGTTCCGATGACAATCGGAATGACCAGCATCGCTACCAGCGTCACGGTGGACAGTGCCGCTGCCAGTGCCGTTCGTTGCCCTGTCTTGCGCAGAAAGTAATTCTGTAGCGGCTGGCAAATGACGGCCAGCACCGCGGCAAGAAAAAGCGGTAGAATAAACGGAGCGACGACCTGAAACAGCATGCCACCGAGCAGCACGATCAGTGCCAGCAACACCGATAACGAAATGATGCGATTCATAGATGCGATTATTTCACCGGTGTCGGTACCCAGAACACGGCTGAATCGGGAATGCCTGCGGCAGTCAAAGCCTTTTTCAGGCTTTCTTCAGCGGCCGGCCTGGCGGTCAGCTTTTCATAAATCCGCACTCGCAGCCCGTCAGCATCGCCGGTCGCTTTTTCGATCAGCCGTGTCAACTTCGGCAGAGAAATCGGTACGTCACCGCTGCCATCTTTCGTCGATCGCAACAGAAACGATTCTTCGTCAATGACGACGCGGACGACTTTCTGATCCACCACCGGAACGGGATCCTCATCGTCAACAGGGGTGATATTGTCTGCCGTTTCCGAACGGCCTTTTAAAGGTTCGCCCGATCCAGTGCTGGCATTAGTTTTGCCATCGCCGGCCCCGTCCCCGTTGCTTCCGGAACCACCCAACCCGGGACCTTTGAACGCGCCGAGGTAAATTCCAAGTCCGATTCCCGCCAACAACGCTGCCCCTAGAACATTCCGCTTACGGAACAACATCCCTCGTGAATTTTCTGCCATTACCGGTTTCCTCGATTCTGTTTCACAAATCCCGACGGATTGGCCGCAGGTTCGTCAATCGACGATTGACGAATTAAGGACTTGAAGAAATCACTAACAACAATGTCCCAATCATCGAATGTCAGGCGTCATTGGGCAACGCCGTGACTCATTTTTTTTCTCGCGGCACCGACTGATATCTGATTAAAAGCCGAGTTTCTCTTATTCCAGATCTGGCGCAGGTCGATAGCCGAAGATTGCGTACTCGAAACTTTGAGTTCCCCGGCCATCACTTTTTAACCGTTCTGCGATTGCCGGAAGGCCTCGGGTCATTGCGAGTCGATTCAACAGCCGGCAATTTCCGTAGCTGCACAGTATCAGAATGCTGTTTTTTGCAGGAGGGAACTGTTTGCGAACCTGAAGCACCACATCGAAAAACGCTTCAGGAGTCTCGATGACTTTGGATTTAACCTGCTGACGATCCTGACCGATCGTGATGGACAAGGCTCCGTCGTCGTCGAGGTAGAATTCCCAGACATCAAATTTCTTTCGCATCTCGTTAAACGTCAAAAGGTGATCGACCACCCGTTCGCCGCGCGTGTTCGCCAAATGCTGAAATTGAGCCTTCAGGTCCGCGATGTCGGCGGGCGACAGGACGCTCGACTCATTTTTGCTGCGTGGCTGAACGATTCGGTTCAACGTTGATTCCGGAATCTGAAACAGTTCGCCAATGATCTGCCCCAGTTGCTCACGTTCCCGATGCTGTTTTTTATCAATGATCCGCTGCTGTGATTCCCAATTATCGACCTGCTGTCGCAGGCTGTCGTTTTCTTCTGACGCTGTTTGCCGTTCGGCGGTGGCCCGTTCGACTTCCTGCAAGGCCGAAATCCGCACTTCCATATATTGTGCAAAGATCACGATCATCAGCAGATCGAGTAACGGAGTCAGCTGAAACGTCAAACGACGGGAATTGATCATCCGCGATCTCCTGCGGCAATCGATAACTCCCGTTTTGCGCGGGCGATGGTCTCGCGAACGTGCAGCCGGTTTTCTGACAGTCGTCGAAATTTTGTTTCAACAACGCTGTTGACGAACATCAGCAACATGGCGGAAAACAGGCCGACGAAGGTCGACCAGATGGCATCGCCGAAATTTCGCACGATATCGGCAACCGTTTGCTGGGCACTTCCGTGCCCCGATTGCAGGCCCGCTCCAATTGCCAGGACTGTACCCAGTACGCCTGCGATCGGATAAGCCTCGATCATCGTACGACAGATCGTATAAAGCGTCTCGAACGCATTCGATTGCAGGTATCGCCGTTCTTCGTCGAGGATTCTCATTCTCAACCACAGGTTCTGGCGTTCGGCTGATTTCGAAGGATCGTCGAGGACATCTTTGACATCGGCCAGGAAGGCATCGATCTGATCCGAGAGGTTTGATCCGCGTTCCAGAATACTGCGGTACTTCAGTTCCCGTGTGAACTGGTCGAAATCCGAGGCCATTCGCCTCAGGTCTCGACGTGCCCAGCCGACCAGCCATATGAAAACAAAAAGGTGTATTACCGCGATCGTAGCGATGACAGGCATCGACATCCGCGACAGGTGGTTGAGCAGATCAGTGGTCATTTCTGGCGTGAGGTACGGCATCAGGCAATTCCGGCAAGCATTTCGGCGAAGTTCATTGAGACGGGCAACGTCTGACTTCAATGGCCCGACTTTGAGATTGTATTCGCGTCGCGGTCAAGAATGAAACGCGAACCGAGCCGGATCGGCAGTGATTTCACAAGAAACGGGCTCGCGGGAATCAGTTCAACGGCGAGAGAGTCACAACGTTGCGACGCGACAAACCGCCGTGATCCGGAGTTTTCACGCGTCCAGACGTAGACCAGTGTGATGGGAAGCGGATAAGATTTCAAAAAAAACGTTCACTGCGGCAAGGCAGAACCATTGACAGAGATCTCGATCACGACAGGAGCCCGATTGCATTTTGGCCCGCTTTCCGTTGCGGCACCGGCAGGTGGTCGTTTTGGAGGGGTTGGCCTCATGATCTCGGAGCCCCGGACGGTTCTTTTGGCTCAATCGGCCGACGTCGATTCGGTGCAAGCCAATGACGATGTCAAACCGCGGGCCCTCGAGTTCTTGCGGCGGGTCCGTGAATCGGTCGCGAGGGAGTTCGTTCGACCGTGCCGATTAGAGATCATCCAGTCAATTCCATCCCATTGCGGATTTGGATCGGGAACGCAATTGGGTCTGGCAATCGCCCAGGCGACAAGCGTTTTGTCCGGCGAGCCGACACCAACTCTGGAAACGCTCGCCGGACGTGCGCAGCGGGGACTTCGCTCGGCGATCGGTCTGCACGGGTTCGAAAAAGGCGGATTTCTGGTTGACGGAGGAAGAGCAGAATCGAACCGCCTCGGAACACTCGTTGCGAGAACTGACTTCCCGCAAGATTGGCGATTTGTCCTTGCGGCACCTCGTCAATTCATCGGACTGTCGGGCGAGGCAGAGCAGTCGGCGTTTGCAAAACAGCCGCCCATGCCATTGTCGCTCACATCGGAACTTTGTCGAAATGTCCTGATGGACTGGCTGCCGTCGGTCATCGAGGCCGATTTTGCCCGGTGTTCGGAATCAATGTTCGCGTTCGGGCACGCGGTCGGTGAATTCTTTTTGCCAGCACAAGGGGGCGTTTTTGCTCATCCCCGAATGTCCCAATGGGCGGCACTGATCCGGCGGGCCGGCATTTGCGGCGTCGCCCAGACTTCATGGGGGCCAACACTTGCGGCACTTTGCCCGAGCCAGGTCGCTGCCGGACAGTTACAACGCGATTTCGCGAGTGACGCGGCATGGGGTGATTGCACATTCAACGTTGTCGCCCCGTTAAACTGCGGATCCACCGTTCGCCGCGACGCGGTTGATACCGCGTGCGACAATTACCGGAAAGATGATCAGGCGACCGGCAGCGGAAAATCCATGTGCTGAAAAACGGGGACCCCGGCGTGCCGGGGGGCTTCCTGGTGCCTGTCTCCCTTTTTTAGCACAATGTTCG
>JANXOO010000290.1 GCA_025353525.1 Schlesneria sp.
CAAAAACACTGCCTGTTGAAATCAAGGCGACGAATTGCAAATGCACGTGTGAAGTTCATCGAAGGTTTAGATCGAACGGATGCCTTGGGCAACATGCTTACATCGTTGCGCTTCGGCTATCCTGTCGCGGAGCGACAGGGCTACATTTGGCAGACTCGCCTCCTCTGAGAAAGTCGCATTTGAATTCCCTTCAAATTCAGAATCCGCCCAGCCCCGTATTAGATTCCGTATTTCAAGGGGGTTGTGGGATGGCGTTGTAGTTAAGATTGTACCAATCCCGAAACGACGGATTTTGTTTCAGGACTATCCCTTATTTGACCGGCATTTCCCGAAGCCAATCGGCGATCCACAATTGACTGGTTCCGTCAGCAGTTCGTGTCGAGGTCCACATCAGCTTTTTCCCGTCCGGACTGAAAACGGGCAATACGTCCTGTGCGGTGCTATGAGTGATTTGAGTCACTGCACCTCCTTTCAGCGAACCCTCCGTTCGATCGATCTCCATCGTAAACAGGTGGAATGGTGCGTTGGTTGGACCCTTGCTGTAGTCGGCCCCAGCCCACACGAGGTATTTGCCGTCCGGATGGAAGTACGGGCACCAGTTGACCTGCTCCAGATTGTTCGTCAGCTGGACTTCCGCTTTTCCATCGACCGAAATCGCGAACAGTTGCAGCATGTCTTTTTTCTGGCGATCCGACCGAAAAATGACCCACTTGTTATCGGGCGAAAAGAATGGCCCACCATCGTATCCAGGTTGATCGGTCAACTGGCGGACGTTCGAGCCATCTGCATCCATGATGTACAGGTCCGGGTCGCCATCTCGCGTCGAGGTGAAAACAATCTGTTTTCCATCGGACGAAAAACTTCCTTCCGCATCATAACCGTCTGACTCGGTCAGCCGGGTCAATCCGGTGCCGTCAAAATTCACGACGTAAAGATCCATATGAGGATCGAAATCCCACATATATCGCCGCCGTCCTCCTTTGGCGGCTTCTTCGCGGGCTTTCAATTCTGTTTGTTCAATCCCGGGATCTGTGTGACTCGACGCAAACAGAATCTTTTTGCCGTCGGGCGAAAAATACGAGCACGTCGTGCGTCCTCGCCCGGTACTGAGCAGTCGCGGCGTCGTTTCGTCGAGCTTTTGTACATAGATCTGATAGAAGGGGTATCCGACCGGGTACGCCTGATAAACGATCCACTTCCCGTCGGGCGAGAAATAGCCCTCACCGGCGCGAGGCAGCCCGGAAGTGACTTGCCGCTGATTACCGAGTGACCTGGCTTCGGCAACGTCGTCGGTCACGACCGGCGGAGCTCCAAGTATCAAAAACAGAAATGCGGACACCATGCGAAAACTCTCCAATGACGATTCAACCGGGGTTCAGCCGGGAATGATATCGTAATCGGGGGCAGTTCTCACCTGCTTCGGTGAATCCGCAGGCCATAGCTGTACGGGTAGTACGGTTGCTGCGGAAAAAAAGACCCGCTGTCGTAATAATTGTAGACAGGGGCAGGCGTGCGATAGACGACGGTCGGACGCATTTGTCCGAACAGGATCTCCATCGTTGCGTCATGACGATAGCTCGGATTGGCGTTGTATTCGACGCGGCTGAACGGGATCGACAGATAGATTTCCTGATACTGCGCGGCCATATTCATGGTGACGGGTACAGAAGACGGTGCCAAAGGCAGCGCTTCTGCCGGGACAGGGGTGACTGCCGGTTCCCCATCGTATTCCCGCTGCTTTTGAAGTCTTCTTTCCTCACTCTCGCCCGATGGAACTGGCGGGATCGGTGCGGGTCGAGCATCAATTTCATTCGTATTGAAAGATGCCGGACGGATCACAAGCGGATTCTGAAGCCGATTGGATGTTCGAAACTCATCACCGTTTGTGGGCAATGTCGGCGGTTGAATGGCGTGGGCCACGTCTGCTTTTCTCATAGGCAGCGCAGTATCGACTTTGGGAGTGATCGTAATTTTCCAACCGTTGAAATCGTGGACTTCGGCGCATACCGGTTTGGCAGCCGCCGTCATCAGGGCCACGCCAGTCAACACGCTGTAACAACATTTTGCGTTCATCTTCGCCAACCTTTTTGTGCCACTCGACATCCCGGATTCGTCATGATTTACTGCTGTTCCTTTACGACACCTACGCTAATTCTTGCGAGGGACCGCTGTCGAGAGGCAAAATGCAATCCCGCTAAAAACGTTGAAAATCGATCCAAATCGAATTGACCCGCCCCCTGCCACATCGTTACCGTCCTGTTTCTTTCAGTAAGTCACGTACACTCTACCGGATTTCGGTGAATGCGAATCTCGATCGCCGGACATGTCGTGCGCTCATCCACGTTGCTAGCCGTTCCGGCCGTAACCGCTGCCGTTGTGATGTTTGCTGCATTCACAGTGTCTGTCGTGACGACGGCAACCGTTGCATACTCAGACGAAAGT
Organism: Schlesneria sp.; assembly: GCA_025353525.1. Classification (GTDB taxonomy): domain Bacteria; phylum Planctomycetota; class Planctomycetia; order Planctomycetales; family Planctomycetaceae; genus Schlesneria. The sequence continues at coordinate 2,443 of JANXOO010000290.1, forward strand.
CTGCCGGATGCCGTTGAATGGATTCGCTCGGCAAAGGAAATGAGGTTGCTTAAGGTCGATTTTTACGCACCGGATCAGCGGCCCAACGCTTATCCGGGCTGGACTGACTTCGAATTGACCCTCGAATACAAATACAACCACAGAACCCGATGGAATCCGACGAGTGGTGATCAGCTCGCGGTGACGATTCTGCCGACGTTTACGCTGGTCAAACCTGTCGTCTCGCACGCGATTCAGTTGCCCGATTCGATCGATGCGTCACAATGGCATGATTCGGCGCTCGGCCGTCATGAACTGGACCACGTGGCGATTGGCTCGCACCCGCGTCTGATCTTGCTTGCAAAGCATCTTGTCCAAAATATTGGCAAACTGAAAAGGACAGTCGACAACCGATCTGATGTCACTCAGAAATGGACGCAAGATCTGATTACGGAAGAAGTCACTGCGCGACGCCGCGCCGTACAACGCGTTGCCATGAGCAACAATGATCGACTCGACGAACTGACGCGACACGGTGTAAACGATCTGGATCGACGCGAGGAATTTTTTGACCGGCTGTTTCTGAAAGAAAATCTCGACGCCGCAACATTCCCGTATTTGGGCGAAGTACTCAAACTCATCGAATCGGATGAGTATCTCAGCGCGACCGTGCCGTTTTCGCATTGAACTCACTATAATTCGCGATGGATACTACTCTTCGCGCAGGATGAAGTGGGGCAATTGTGAACTGCTGGCTTCCCCGGCGATGACGGGTGCGGGACGATGTTCCAGCCCCTTCTGCGGAAACCGGAGTTTGGCGAATGCTTCATTGGTGGCCGCTCGCCGAAAATATCGAGACTCGTCGTGCTTCATTTGCTTCAATCGATTTTTACGCCGCTGATGAAACCCTTCACGCGATTGTTTCTCGGATTGATTGCAATCCCGCTGTTTCGCCTGTTAACTCGAAAAGTGGTGCGGGTGCAGGAGGTTAACCAGGAACTGGAAAAGGATCTCGAACAGTGGTTTCGGGGATCGTTGCTGCTGTTGATCGCATCCGGAAACATTGAAAGCATCATTGAAAGTTTCATTTCTGGCGAACTCAGTGGATTTTCGGATGCTGTCCTCAAAAGCCCTTATTTGCTGGCTGGCCGATTGCTGTTGGCGGTCGGGGTCATCGAAGGGATGCCCGATCAGGCACTGTTCGCTCTGATCCATCCTGGACCTCAAAAGCCGAAAATCGAAAAAGGGCAAGTCGTTCGCAGCCTGATACGTTACCTGCCACAGCTCCTCAAAGGCCTGGTCTGCCAGCACCTGAACCGGTCGTCCCCGGTCTTTGCAATCCTTTCGGTACTCAATCCAGGCACGGTTGGATGGGTCTGCTACTGGATCGCGATCGCCCAGTACCTGCTGATTGGACTGGTGACTTCGAAAGACAAGGCACTCGATGTCTTGACGCAATTCGACGCGGCGGTCGCGCGCCAGCGAAACGATATCCAAACCGAATTGCACTTGAGCACAGCAGAGAAAGCGACAGCCGACGCACAATTGAGAAAAATGGATTCGAAGATGGAATCACTTTGATGAGGCGACTGTTGGTTCTTGCGAACCCTGAGTTGGCTTGACGACGGGCTGTACTTTGACGCGGGTCTTCGGTGTTTCTGGCCGAAGAACCCCAGGGCTGACGCCGCGGGGCTCATCCCGGGCTTTTTGATTTCGCGTTTTTCGCGGTAGCAATTGTGAGGTATGCTCGCATCCGGTCACAACAGAGATTACCATTCCGGGTTCGTGCGAAATTCTCCGCGTTGCAATATCCCGACCTGGTTGGTTGAAAGCCTTCATGCAATCTCCCTCAGACGAAACTGCGAGTGCCACGGAAGGCTTTCCACCGCATCCCGGTTCAAAGCTGATGCCCCGATGGGATGGCGGCGAATTACCCGAAGCGCCCGTTTTTTCATGGAGAAAGTTGTCCTCGATGCTCGGACCAGGACTGGTCATGGCATCGGCGGCGATCGGCGGCGGCGAATGGCTGACAGGGCCCGTCGTCACGTCACGCTATGGCGGTGGCCTTTTGTGGCTCGCAGCGATCAGCATCATGGTCCAGGTGATCTACAACATCGAGATCAGCCGATATACGCTGTACACCGGCGAGCCGATTTTCACGGGAAAGTTTCGTACGATGCCGGGGCCATTGTTCTGGTTGCCGGTTTATCTTGTCCTTGATTGTGGCTCGTTTTTGCCTTATCTCGCGTCGAGTACCGCCGTGCCGTTGTCAGCCATCTGGCTGGGAGAACTGCCCAATAACGACATCCCCTACCACGCCACACTGCAAAAGGGATTGGCATACTTCATCTTTCTGATCGTAATGCTGCCATTGTTAGTGGGCGGCAAGGTCTACGATTCGATCAAGCGCGTGATGACGTTCAAACTGTTTTTTGTCGGCAGTTTTCTGGTCTTTCTGGCAGTGTTCTATTCGCGCGCCGACACATGGGCCGAGATCGTCAGCGGCTTTTTCAAAGTCGGCAATGTCCCTGTTGTCGCACTCAAGGACATTAACGGCGATGGAAA
>JANXOO010000350.1 GCA_025353525.1 Schlesneria sp.
CAGCGAGCGGAAACAAAAACCGGCTGAGGACAAGGAAAGCATCGTCCGCGGTGGCGAATCCGTCAAGTAGGGCGTGAAGCATTTTTTGCAGACCGGGTCTATGAGAAGTACCAGGACATCGCAAATCTGACAGGTAAAAAAATGAATACAAGGTCAACGGCGTGATCACCGGACTCACGGCTCTGCTTTAGGCGGGCATCCTCAAAATCCGTTACGATTTGAAAGGGGATGCGATGATCACACTGTCACAGCCTTCAATGGTCTGCAACGACTATCAAGTGGTGGAAGATGGCATTACATGCTTCAGAATGGCGAAGACATGGACGATACCAGAATCTGCAACACCTCAGGCAGTGATCGCGGCAATTGTCTTTGCCGCGCAAAGTTGCCCAAACGGCCGGTTGCACAATCTGGTTTTGCATTGCCATGGTAATCCGGCGCGATTGAAAGTCGGTTGTGGCAGCTTTGAACACTTAAACGTCAGCCTCTTCAAGCACCTTGAAGGAAAGGTGGGTCACATCTGGCTGGTGTCATGCAGTGTTGCATCACAGGCAGAGCATCGACCCGCCTGGTATCGCGACCAGAGCCGATTGCCGGTAATTCAGCAAGCGTCGAGAAACGCTGGCATGACGACGCGAGAATACCTCTATTCTCGCGTTTCTAACCCTCCATTCTCGCGATTCTAACGGAGTCAGGTTCTGCGAAGACATCGCCGTACTTGCGCGATGTCATGTCACAGCCGCTGATCGAATTCAGGTTGGCGTCCACGAACCATTTTTACCTCTGGGCGTCATCGATCATTTTTAGGGATTCAGTCGGACATGGGATGCGGTTCGCACTGTAATCGATATGAATGTTGCCGATGAGTGATTGTGGCAGGGTGTTCGCTGAAAATGATAAATAGTATTCGTTGTATGGTGAGTCGATCTGTCAGCTAATTGAATTGGTTCAAATTCGGTCAATAAGTCGAATTGGCTGCCGAGTTGCCAGTGATTTCAAATCCAACAACGTTTCTGGACTGATTTGTAACGACTTTGCCAATGACAGGAGACGTTTCGGCGTCGCTCTGGACAATGTCCGATCGTTTGTTTCAAAGTCGTTTCTAATGTTTGGACTCGAAACGTTAAAAGATGGATCTTGCTTGATGGCCAGGGAACTCCAACGATGGTCTCTGTGAACAGAAATCAGACGTTTTCGGTCGCAAAAACCAAAAGTGTTTCAAAGTTTCAATGATTGCGATGCATTGCGAAAACAGCGGCGGAGAACTCATTCGCCACTTACTTGTCGTGAAGTCATTTGTACGAGGAATGAAGTTGAACTGCGGCGGTGTCGCCAGTGATTCTGGAAACAAAGTCGTTGGCTTTCATCCAGACCTGCCTCGCGTCGTTCTGCCCCGGCGCCCACGGGTTGGCGTACCAGATTTTGTCGCCGCTCGATGAATATCCATAAGCGACGACAATGTGGTTGCTTTTTGTTCCGGCTCGTGACACCCATAACGGACCACGCTGAAGCACACTCAGAAACGCTTCGGCGTAGTCCGACAACCCCCAATCCCACCTCGAAGGAGTCTGATTGTAAAGTTTGCCGCTGAATTGCGTAAAGCCGAGCGCCTTGGCAGCGACGGGATAGTCCGTATCCTTAAGGCCGTTTTCCTTCGCATCTTTGACATCTAATCCAACGCCCTTTAGCACAGCGTCGATATCGATCGAGCCTTTGCCAGCGGCGGCCAAGGCCATTTTGTACGACGAATACCAGCATGTGGAAAAGTTTTCTTGCGCCATTCCGCTCATCGTAATTCCAAATTGGAAATCGTCGGCCATGATTGGATCCTGTGTTAAAGTGAGGAAGCGATTGATGTCCTGATCTGTTATCTGGCCCGAATCGGAAATGTTGCCGGAATTCCCGAAAGTTTTCTTGCTTCGCCCTGGCTGGAAATTCCTGCTATTTTACGGGCAACCGTAAGTCGCTCCGCCAAAACAGGATTGGAAAAAGATGCCACCTGCCGAGTCTCATCAACCGTTGCTTCCATCGATACTCGATCGTTTGATCGACGACGAGACGGATCGGTCGAGCGAACCGCTGTGGCGCGGCAGCTATCGACTGGAAGAACTGCGCGAACACGTTCGACGCGACCTGGAATATCTGCTCAATACCCGCCACGGTCGCGAAGACCTGCTCGAACAACCGGGAGAACTGGGGGTATCGACACTGACTTATGGCCTTCCGGACTTTACGGGGCTCGTCGGTGGCGGGACCGAATCCCAGGAACGGGTTCGGTCGACGGTCGAACGAGCTGTCCGCGAATTCGAGCCCCGCTTGAGAAACGTGCGCGTTGCCATCCGCGAACCTGAATTTGAATTCGATCGCAATGTCCACCTGACGATTCACGCCATGCTATGCGTTGACCCCATCATGGATCTCGTGACGTTCGACACCGTCGTCGAATCCGCTTCAGGCACGTGTCAGGTGCGTCCGAACTGAACCTGATCGCCATCGCAGAAACCGCAGGGGAGAAGTAACAGACCATGAGAGACCGGCTGGAAGAATTCTACGAACGAGAACTGTTCTATATCCGAAGAATGGCTGCCGAGTTTGCGCTCGACCGCCCCAAGATCGCCGATCGGCTCGATATCAGTACTGATACCAGGGTGTCCGCAGACCCGCATATCGAGCGATTGATTGAATCGTTTGCATTTCTGACGGCTCGCGTGCGTCTGAAGATTGAGGACGAGTTCCCGGAACTGACGGACTCGCTGATGAGTCTGCTGTACCCTCACTATCTCGCACCAAGTCCGTCGGTGTCGATCGCCCAGTTCGTGCTCGACCCGAGTCAGGGCAAAGTGACCGACGGTTTCACAATCCCCCGCGAAAGCCGTCTGACATCCCGCGAAGTTCAGGGCGTTCCCTGCCGGTTCCGCACGGCATACCCCGTCACATTGTGGCCGCTGGAACTGACGACATCGTACCTGACCGCTCCGTTCGGATCCGGTGTGAAACTGCCGCCCGGATTTGCTCACGTCGAAGCGATGCTTCGCCTGGAACTGCGAATCTCCGGCAACGTCCCCTGGAATTCCTTGAGCCTCGACCAGTTGCGCGTTTGTCTGAACGGCGATGAAAAAACCACTCACCAGATTTACGAATTGATTTTCAATCATTGTGAAGGAGTTTTCCTGAAGGACGGCAACGGTGCCACAAGCATTCTGAAATCCGACTCCGTCAAGGAAGTCGGATTTGCACAAGACGAAGGACTGCTGCCCTATGACCCTCGGTCATTTATCGGTTATCGATTGCTGACGGAGTATTTCGCGTTTCCGCAAAAGTTCCTGTTCGCTGACCTGACCGGCTTGCGACCGATGATGGCAAAAGCGGCGGGTCAAAAAATTGACCTTTGCCTGCTCCTGAACAAAGCCGATCGAACGCTTGAATCAAGAGTCGATCCTGGAATCTTTCGATTGGGGTGCACGCCCATTGTCAATCTGTTTCGCCATTCGGCCGATCCGATCCGATTGACGCAGACGCAGACCGAATACCACGTCATCCCCGATGTCAGGCATCGGCGGGCCTATGAAGTCTATTCGATTGATGCCGTCACGAGCACCGACCTGAACACCAGTGCGATCAGTGAATACCAACCGTTTTACGCATGTCGCCACGGGCGAACAAACGAGATCAGTCCGACCTACTGGCATGCCAAACGGATTCCTTCGAAATTCAAAAATGATCGAGGGACCGAAGTCTGGTTGTCGCTGGTTGATCTGGGTTTCAATCCGACATCGCCTGCCGTGGAAGTTCTCAGCCTGTCAACAACGTGTTCGAACCGCGATCTTCCGGGCGAGTTACGGACGTCGGGAGGGGAGAGCTGGGGATTCCAGTTGGAAGGCCAGGCTCCGATCAAACGCATCGATCCACTGGTCCCCCCGACACTTCCAAGTCGGCTTCCCGACGGTGAACTCCGCTGGCGGCTGATTTCGCACTTGTCGCTCAACCATTTCTCGATCACCGATGGTGAAGCGGGTGCCGATGCACTCAGGGAAATTCTGAAACTGTACGATTACAACAGCAGTCGGACCACGTCTCAGCAAATCGCAGGTATCGAAAGCGTTTCGAGCCGGCGCAAGACGGCTCGAATTACTGGCGGGCCTTCGGTCGGCTTCTGCCGGGGCGTCGAACTCGACGTGACCTTCGATCCGGAAAAATACCCGGGCGTCGGCAGCTATTTGCTCGCCAGCGTCCTCGACAAATTCGTCGGACTGTATGCGTCGATCAACTCGTATACGCGTTTGACGTCCCGTCTGAAGAATGCTCCTGAACCCTTCAAAGTCTGGCCGTACCGCGTCGGCGATCAAACCATCTTGTGATATGACTGGAAGAAATGCAGATTCGTCACAGAAGGGCACAGTGCCCACCGGACAACACCGAGATGCGACGACCGCCTGTTGCGGCCAGCAAGGGACTGCTGGCCAGCAAGACAAGGAGAATATACTAATGACG
>JANXOO010000302.1 GCA_025353525.1 Schlesneria sp.
CCGAAGGCCCCGTCCCGAAATCGCCGAACTGGACTCAATATGTCAACAGCGTCGAAACCGAAGCCGAACTTGCATCGCTTCGTAAAAGCGTCACACGAGGAACGCCGTTCGGAGGGATAGAATGGCAACAGCAGACTGCAAGCCAACTCGGCCTTGAATCCTCAATGCGGCCAAAAGGTCGCCCTCGGCTAGGGAACCAACGGGGACACTGCACGTTAAGATGTGATGGGAGGGGAGTGTCGAAACAACTGCAAGTACAGCGTTGATCGCTCTAACGCGTTTGCGGTCAACTGCTTGAGACAGCATGTCATTCAGTTCGCGTAGCGCCACTGCGGCTAAAGTGCTGTGTCCCCATTGTGTGTGGCACTTCTGACGGAACTGGCAACGACGTTGGGAGCCGCAATCCTGATCGTGGCCAATTCGACATCGTCCCGGATTGGCAGAACCGGGTATCGGTGCGACACGATCGGACACGAAGAGTTCGCGAACGGGGCTCGATCGGTCTTGACGATCGTTCAGGAGCTCGAATTCGCCGAACGGCGACAGGTGCTCCCCGTGAAAAGCAATCTCTGTGAGAATCGGGCCGGGATGTCCTTTTCGATCCGGAAAGGTGTCGTCGAATGGAGTTCAACTCCGATTCCAATGACCGGCGAAGAATATTTCACTCGGGCCAGCGAAAAGTTGAAAAACCCTCTCGTTCGCGAGGAGTGTAGCGAAGTGGACCGCGTCACCAATTGGCAGAGAGAGCGATTGAGTCGCGGTGAGGTTGCTTCGGTCCTGGTTCGAATGGACGCGGTGGAAAACGAAATCGCGTACTCGACGCTCCGACGAGCGTTTTGCCGTTTGGGGTGTAAGACCTCAAAAGCGGGAGGTGGAGGCCCCTGGCATTGGCGACTGCCCGGACAAGTCGCCGTCTCGGTGGAGGACTCGTCCGGAGAACTCGGCTAAGATGTCCAGGTTGGCTTCCAAGATGTCCACGTTGGACATCTTGGAAGAGGGCCTTATCTGCTTGAAAACTCCTAAGGCAACTCCGCGTAAATAGTTTACCGAGTTGCAGATTCCGGTGTAATTGAGACGTAAGCGTTCGGTGAACCACATCTTCACCGGAACTTCGGGGATTTCTATTCTTTGAGGGTTTTATTTCCCGTTCACGAATGGAGATCAGGAGCATGCCAGGAGCATCCGGTCCGCGTCAAGAGAAAGAGCGATTTTGGCGCTAACACATGGATCAACAAGCCACAAGAGGCGGATCAGTCCGAGCGTATTGCCTGGAGCATGGTGTTTCGCACGCCTCGTTCTTTTGGTGGCGGCGAGTCATCCGAAAACGTGACCTGGCACGAGTGAGTTCGAAACCAGGGAAGGAGCAGCGATCGCCTGGCGGCAGGGGCCGTTCTTCGTTTTCGCATTGGCTTCCAGGGTTCCGCGAAAGTATGACTTGTGCGGCCCGACATGATTGACGATAGTTTTTGAAGATTCTGCTTTGGGTGGATGTAATTGATCTCGCTCGCAGCCTGGAATGCGGCATTCGTCGTCGAAACAGTGATTTCAAAGGAGCGAACAGGGATGTCAGGTGCGATGGCGGTGATTCTGGCAGCGGGCAAGAGTACTCGAATGAAGTCGGCGCTTCCCAAGGTGCTGCACAACGTCTGCGGTCGCCCGATGATCGAATACGTGCTCGACGCGGCTCGGTCTGCGGGAGTGACCCGAATCGTAACAATCGTCGGACATCGGGCCGACATGGTACAGGCGGAATTGTCGAAGCATGGGGATGTGGAGTTCGCATTGCAGGCCGAGCAGAAAGGGACGGGGCATGCCGTGATGATGTGTCAAGAACAACTTCGATCGCATCACGGACCGGTCCTTGTCCTTGCGGGCGATACACCGCTGCTCAAACGCGAATCACTGGCAGGTTTGCTGAAGACTCAACGGGAACAGAGTGCTGCATGTGTGATCGGCACTGCTGTTACCGAAGCCAACTTCGGCCTGGGGCGAGTGATTCGCGATGCTGGCGGCACCTTTGATAAAATCGTCGAAGAGAAAGATGCGACAGCCGAAGAAAAACGGGTGCGCGAGATCAATACCGGTTGCTACGCGTTTGACTCACAAGGCCTGCTGGGATCACTGGATCAACTGCGACCGGACAACAGCCAGGCAGAATATTACCTGACCGATTGTCCTCGCGTTCTGAAGCGTGAGGGCCGGGTCGTGGTCGCACTCGAAGCGTTCGACATGGTCGAAGCTCTCGGCGTCAACACGCGCGAGCAATTGGCGCAAGTGACCAGCACACTGCAACGGAAGGCGATGTCACAGTGGATGGTCAATGGAACCACGATCGTCGTTCCCGAACAAACGTTTATCGATCCTCAGGTCCGGATCGGAGCAGATACAGTCATCGAACCGTTCACGCACATCAGCGGTGCCGTGGTGATCGGTGACAACTGTCTGATCGGACCTCATGCGGTACTGGAAGGGCCTTTGACGATCCCGTCAGGGACAACCGTCTTGCCGTTTGCGCACCTCCGTAGCGAGAAAAACTCCCGGTGATTGCAATCGAGGCTGACATCGCAGTGATCGGCGCGGGCTTCAGCGGAAGTCTGATCGCGATGTTGTTGCGGCAAATCGGGCTGCGTCCGGTGCTGATCGATCGCGGTTCACATCCGCGCTTTGCTGTGGGCGAATCATCGACTCCGGTGGCCAATCTGATACTCGAAAATCTCGCGCAGCGATACAACTTGCCTCGACTTGCCCCGCTCGCCAACTATGCCCGATGGAAAAAAACGTATCCGGAAATTGTGTGCGGATTAAAACGCGGTTTCAGTTACTTCCACCATACTTTTGATCGGGATTTTCAGCCGCGTGCGGATCGATCAAACGAATTGCTCGTCGCTGCCAGTCGTACGAACGACGATGCGGACACGCACTGGCTTCGGGCTGACTTCGATCATTTTCTGGTTCGCGAAGCGATCGCGGCAGGAATTCCCTGTTTCGAAAACACGACCGTCGATGAACTGAAACAACTCGGAAGTGGCTGGGAACTTAACGGAAAAACAAACTCGATTGCCGCCTCGACCGAACATTCAGGTGGCGACACGGAGGAATCGATTCGCATTCGCGCTGACTTTCTGATCGATGCATCCGGAGATGGCGGATTTCTGGCCAGGCACCTGGGAATCGGACCGCATCCAGACGGAATGCAGACTCGATCCCGGGCACTGTTCTCGCACTTTACGGGTGTTGAGAGATGGGGTGATTTGTATGCAAA
>JANXOO010000337.1 GCA_025353525.1 Schlesneria sp.
CAGGTTTGAGGGTGAGGCAGGCTAAAGCAAGTCGGGCTTCGAACGAATCAGGCTGAGGGTAGGGAAGGTGAATTGTGGCTGTTGAGCATACGAACTCGCTGAGCGTCTATAACGTTATTCTCAGGGCGCATGTCACCGAAAAGGCGACGCACCTTGTTGAACGTAAGAATATGTATACGTTTCTCGTAAATCGGTTATCGAGCAAGACTGAGATTCGGGCTGCGGTGGAAGAGTTGTGGGACGTCCGGGTCATGAGCGTGAAGACGATCAGCCGGGTCGGCAAGCCTCGCCGCCACAAGATGCGTGAAATTACGGGTGCTGACACCAAGAAGGCGATCGTTGTACTGCATTCTGAAGACCGAATTGCGTTCTTTTGACAGTTGATATTTGAGGGTTTTGGCGATGGGTATGAGATTCTATAAGCCGACGAGCGCTGGTCGCCGCGGCGGTATGGTGAGTGATTTCTCTGAAATCACTGATCGTAAGAAAGAGCCGGAGAAGTCGCTGATCGAGCCTTACAAAAAGAGGGGCGGTCGAAACTTTCAGGGCAAGATCACGTGCCGACATCGGGGCGGTGGTCACAAGCGAATGTATCGGCTGATCGATTTTCGTCGCGAAAAAGTAGATTGCGGCGCGGTTGTGACTCACATTGAATACGATCCGAACCGAACGTCACGCATTGCGCTGCTGCAATACGAAGACGGCGTCAAGCGATACATCATTGCTCCTGATGGTCTTGTTGCCGGAACGAAGGTAACAAACGGAGTTGACGGCGAGCCTAAAGTCGGCAATTCGTTGCCGCTTAACAAAATTCCAACCGGGACAATGATTCACAATATCGAATTGCAGCCCGGCAAAGGGGCGCAATTGTGTCGCAGCGCGGGGACATCGGCCGTTATGAACGCCACCGAAGGTGCCTGGGCTCAGATTACGCTACCGTCGGGCGAAGTTCGTCGCGTTCCATGTGGTTGCCGCGCAACGATTGGTCGAGTCGGTAACCACGAGCACGGCAGTCGCGTTCTCGCTAAGGCGGGTCGCGTTCGCTGGATGGGTATCAGGCCATACGTCCGCGGTTCTGCAATGAATCCTGTGGCTCACCCGATGGGTGGTGGTGAAGGTCGCCGATCCGGTGGTCGACATCCGGTTAGTCCGACGGGAAAGTTGGCGAAGGGTGGGAAGACACGAAATCCACGCAAGCCAACTCGCAATGCAATCGTACGTCGACGCAAGTCGGTGCGTTATGGTCAGTTGAAGGTCTGAAGTGGCGTGCGTCTGGTTTCCCGGTTTGTAACTCAAGAATTTGTTGGAAAAAAGGATGTCTCGTTCACTTAAGAAGGGTCCGTATATCGATGTTGGCCTGATTGCCAAGATCGAAAAACAGGACTTGAATCGCAAAAAAGAACCCATCAAGACGTGGGCTCGGCGGTCAACGATATCGCCCGAGTTCGTCGGTCACACATTTTTGGTGCATAACGGCAAGGCTCATATCAGCGTTTATGTCACCGAAGAAATGGTTGGACACAAGCTGGGTGAGTTCTCGTTGACGCGACTGTTTCGCGGTCACGGCAACAAGGGTAATAAATAACGACGCGGCCCGGTGGCTGAAAGCCGGGCGACAATCGGGGAGTCAGGCGCGTTATCGGGCCTGTATTTCGTCCGGATGATCGGCAAAGGCTGAAAAATCCGGTGCGAATCCCGAAATGAAATAGGCAGAGGATTAGAAAACGTACTTTCGGTCGGTGGTATCATGGCTTACTTGTCAAAACTTTTGTATGCTCGAATTGCTCCTACGAAGGTTCACCACGTGCTGGACCTCGTTCGCGGCAAGACTGTTGACGCAGGGTTGGATGCGTTGCGGTTTATCCCGAATCGAAGTGCCCGAATGGTCGAGAAATTGATCAAGAGTGCGCGGGCGAACGCTGAAGATCGCGGTGAACGGAATGTCGGTTCACTGTTTGTCTCGACAGCGACGGCGGGATCAGGTCCAACATTGAAGCGAATCCAGCCGCATGCTCGCGGGATGGGTTTCATGATCAAAAAGAGATTTACGCACATCACGATTGGTCTGGAAGCAAAGCGTGCCTGAGGCATGCATCGGCTGATGACACAAGTCGGCTGATATAGTTTGACGATGTTCATGTTTGACGAGGAATAATCAACGGGGCGTGACTTGATGCGGCTCTCGAATTTTTTCGGGTTTTGAATTGATTTTAATTTGGTGGTTGAGTGACGGTGTCACTGTTTGAATAAATGTTTTTGAATGTCCTTACTGTCGCATCAGACAACGGTGCGAAGGGAGAATTGGGCAGATGGGTCAAAAGGTTCGGCCTACCGGATTTCGGTTAGGTATTTGCGAAGACTGGAGAAGTCGCTGGTACGCGACGAAGGCTGAGTTTGGCGATTTGCTGATCGAAGACTTCAAGATCCGATCATTCGTGAAGAAGCGTTATGAGTTTGCCGCGATCCACAAGGTGGAAATCGAGCGAACTCGTGATCAGGTGATTTGCCACGTTCATACAGCGCGGCCGGGGATCATCATTGGTCGCAAGGGTCAGGAAGTTGATCGGCTGAAGACCGAACTCGAAGATTTGACGGGTCGTCATATGGACCTGAAGATCGTCGAAATCGGGCAGCCGTTCCGCAGTGCGATTCTGGTGGCCGAGGATATTGCGCAGCAGTTGGTCAAGCGAGGCAGTTTTCGCAAAGTGATCAAGCGTTCACTGGATCAATCGATGGATGCCGGTGTTGAGGGTGTGAAGATTGAATTGTCCGGTCGACTTGGCGGGGCAGAAATGTCCCGAACCGAGAAGGCCAGTCGCGGTTCGATTCCACTTTCGACGTTGCGAAAGCGAATTGATTACGGTCTGGCGGTTGCTCGCACGACGATGGGTACGATTGGTGTCAAGGTTTGGATCGATTTAGGCGACGAGGAGGTTAACGATGGCTCTCATGCCCAAGCGGGTCAAGCATCGCAAAGAGCAAAGAGGGCGCGTAAAAGGTAATGCCACTCGAGGGTCCACAGTGGCCTTCGG
>JANXOO010000341.1 GCA_025353525.1 Schlesneria sp.
ATACCGTTCGGGGTCGCGGATCCATGTATAGAGCCACTCAAACCCTGCCTTTCCGGCCTTCAACTTGGCGTGAACCTTTGACAGTTCAGGGCCGAAGCTGGAGCCGATTCCCTGCACGTCACCGTGAGTATGGCAGGCAACGCAGCCGCGCGTCGCAAACAGATTCTTACCGCGTTTGGCGTCCGGCTTGTAACCGACAGCTGGCGACAGCGTTTCGAACGCGACCGACTTTGACTGAAGATAGTGCGCGATCCCGGCGATTTCCAGCGGATTTGTTACCTGGGCCAGGTGATCCGTCTGATTATCCAGATTGAAGAACTGAGGCATGCGTGTTGTTGGTCGGAATCGCCTCGGTTCTTCGGTCCAGTACGCGACGAACCCGGCATCCGATTTAGACGCCGAATGCTGCAATGACGGGCCAACCTTGCGCATTGTACCGGCCACCTGAAGCGGGTCCTTCGCAACACGCTCAGCTTCTTCCGGCGTCGAAGGTTCGAGCCTCAGATCCGGGCCGATGATTTTCGTTCCGTCATAGCCTGAAATATCATGGCAACCGAAACAGCCGTAAGTCTGGATCAGTTCAAAGCCGCGAACGACCTTGGGGGCTGTCGGGCCGAACTTTTCGTTCGTTCCCAATTCAACGACATTCACATGGCACTTGATGCATCCCGATTCCTGAAATCGTTGAGGATACATCGGGTGCTCCCAGAAGTGATTATCGAACCACTTGTGGTCATGTTCCCACTTGGCCATTTCCGCAGGGTCATTTGGCGAGTGCGAGGCATTCGAGAACGACGTCCCAGACCCCTGACCTTCATGGCAGACCGTACAGCCAAACTTCGGGAGCGGATGCGGACTGGAGGCTGTCAGATACAGGTCAAGTCGCGGGTGGGAGGCGTACGGCTGAGGATAGTTGCCGTCTTTTTCCAGTCCTGCCGGAAACGCTGGTGATGTCCCGACATCGACTGAATCGATCATCGCGTGGCAGGTGCGGCAGCGGTCGAAACGCGAAACTTTCGCCATTCCGCCCAAGTCGATTTCGAGCTTCGGCATCCAGTCCTGGGCAACCCGTTCGCGTCCGTTAAAACCGTCGATGATCGGCATCTGCATCAACTGCAGCTTCATTCGCTGTAGTGTAGAATCTCTCGGATCGATTTTGTTCAGCGAAGCATGTATCAACGTGACTTCCGCTTCTGCCGCCTTCTTCGAAGCTTGCGCGGCATCGCGCTGGGCTGTCAGCTTCGCGACGCCAGCCTTGGCTAGATTCGCCTCGGCGTCGAGTTCGACTTTTTCCGCCTCTTTCTTCTGAACATCGTCTTCGAGAGCCTTGAAGTCCTTTTCTCGATTCACCAGCTTCGGATCGCTGTCACGGACGGCAAGATTATAACCGGCACGCGATACATCGCGTTCGGCTCGGCGGAGTTTCAGCTTCCGCAGATGGTTGTCGGCCTTCTCTTTTGCCTTGCGAAATACCAGTTCGGCGTCGGCCAGTTCCTTCTTGTGCGACTCGACAGCACCTGTCGCTTCATCGACGCGAGCCTGCAGTGATTCGACGTTCTTTTTGAACGCCGGATCATTCGTGATTTTTGATTCACGCTTCGCATCACGTTCGGCCTGATGGGCAAACGCCCTTCTCTGGAACGTTCTCCATTCATCGTTGTAATCGGCCCACATCATCCAGAGTGTGACTGCCAACAGCATTACTGCGCTGGCACAAAACACTTTGTGCATTGATTTGGGACTGCGGAGATAATCGTCGGTCGCCGGCATGATACCGAACCATCCTTATATATCTATATCGTCATCGAAAGGAGTGTCTGCCTGTCAATTCGCGAACGTCATCGTTGTTGCGATTGCGATCCAGCGCCCCGTTCAAACCACTTTCAAAAACCGAATATGAAACAACTCTGACGACATCGTAATGCCGCCGTCAAATATTAAAGAACCACTCAGGGATCGCCACAATATATTTCAAGTTGAGCGCCCATCGCAGAACCATCTTGATTGGCAGTGACATCATCATCAGCATCAGGTTTGCCAGTACCATATATCGCAGGAAACCCATCTTGACGAAGAATTTTTTAAAGACAGTCGCCGCCATGATGTTTGGTAGCGCGGCCAGGTAAAACATAACAGCGACCAAGCCAAGCCATTCACGCCACAGAATGAACCACGCCTGAACAGGAAAACTGGCGGCTTGCGGTACCACGGGCAGGGGCTGCCCCAAACCCTTGATCCAGAAAAGCTCTGACAGATTAATGTTGTTGAGCAGCTCGAGTTTGTGAACATCCCAAAACTCGTACGGACTGAAGAAGTTCCAGTTAGGGCCTCGCAAAAACGTCCCGAGAACAATCATCGCGACCCATAGCGGCAGAAAGCCGAACAGGAACGTCGAGACTGCGAACTTGCGTTCGTTGAATGTGTAATAGCCATTTCCGAGTTTGTTAAAGTCGATGTAAGGGACGGCCATCAAACCGACCAGAATGACACTCGGCAACACAACCCCGGCCATCCAGGGGTCAAAGTATACAAGCATTTCCTGCAGCCCGAGGAAGTACCACGGGGCCTTCGACGGATTCGGTGTTTTCGCTGCTGACGCCGGCTCTTCGAGCGGTGCTTGAAGGACGATACCCCATGCAATGAGTACGGCTGTCACCAGAACCATACAAACAAGCTCTGTGTAAACCAGATCGGGCCACGTCAGAACTTTTTCGTTGTTTTCCTGCTCGAAGAGCGGTCGTCCGCTTGCTCGGCGGTTGTCGTTGTCGACCGATTTTTTGAAATAGAGCCAGGTGAAAAAACCGACGATGTAAAGCATCGCCACGATTGGAACGTTGTCCGGTTTTCCGACGATCTGCCGGAAGTCGTAATCGGTAATGCTGAGCGCCAGGAACAGGATCGAGGCATTGAGTAACAACCAGCCAGCGGTCGGTGTCGTCCACAGTTTCCGAAGGACGATCATCAAAATGTAGATGGTCGTCGAGCCAATGAAGAAGGCTACCGGATTCGATGCCGCATTAATCGGCGCCTTCAGAATCTCGGGCATTTTCAGCAAGAATTGCTGGGGGTTATTCGACCCCGTCAGATGCGTAATCGAAACCATCAACAACAGTCCGGCGTACAGTGCCCAGAACGCAGCACAGGGGATCTTCAAATCGCCACCCACAGACCCGCCCAGGGCCAGGCTGCGCTTTGTCCACGCCAGGTTCATCAGGAACAGAAGCAGGTAAACCCACCCCAGTCCGAAGATGACCGAAGATGTGAGATCGGGATTATGAGTCAAGTGAGTCATAGTGCTTGTCGTATGCCACTCAGCAGTGTGAGTGAATCCTCTGTGGCATTAAACTGATCGCCTCTGAAAACATTCGTTGTTACTGACTTCACAGTGGCTGGCTGATCCCGCCGTCCTTGCGGACTCGCCAGAAGTGAATCG
>JANXOO010000348.1 GCA_025353525.1 Schlesneria sp.
GAAATCCCGATAAATCTGGAATCCGCCCCGGCATGACGGCGAACGCATCGCCTGAATAACCGGAATATTCATCCCCGATTGCCCCTTCGGCCTGATTGTTTCTTCGTGTTTCGTTTCGGCATCACCGCCGTTCATGAGCTAGGTTCTGTATTGAGTCGTGTTGCGCCAATGACCGGCGACGCATTTCAACCCCGAAAACAACCGATCAACGGAGTCACCCCGAACTATGGCCACCCCCACACTTTCATCACCCCGCGGACGAGGTCCTTCTTCCGAGATGGATTTTGACAGTTTGAAGCGACTGATCCACGGAAAACTTGTTGAAAAACTCGACCTCTCGCGACTCGGTGACCTGCAGGGCGACACGTTACGCCGTGAAATTCGTTTGGTTGTCGAGCATCTGTGTGATTCCGAAAACGCGCTGCTCAATCGAGCCGAACGCGAACGATTGATTGAAGAGGTGCTTGACGAAACATTCGGCTATGGACCGCTGGAAATCCTGCTGAAGGAGCAGGGTGTCGCAGATATTATGATCAACGGCCCGAAAAACGTGTTCATTGAAAAAAACGGTCGCATCCAGCGTTCCGAAGTGACGTTCCGGGATAACGCGCACCTGATGCAAATTCTCGATCGGATCGTTTCACGAATCGGCCGCCGGGTCGATGAAACGTCGCCAATGGTCGATGCCCGCCTTGCCGATGGTTCTCGCGTCAATGCAATCATTCCTCCGTTGGCTCTGGATGGCCCGTCATTGACAATTCGCCGATTCGGCTCAAAACCGCTCGGTCTGGAAGATTTGCTGAAATTCGGAGCATTCACCCCCGAGATCGCACTGGTTCTTGAAGGGGCGATCAAAGCCCGGCTGAACATCATTATCAGCGGCGGTACAGGATCGGGAAAAACCACGCTGCTCAATACACTTTCGAGCTTCATCCAAAACGATCACCGCGTGATCACGATCGAAGACGCTGCCGAATTGCAGTTGCAGCAGGACCACATCCTGCGGTTGGAAACTCGACCTGCAAATATCGAAGGCAAAGGGCGGGTGACCGCGACCGACCTGGTGAAAAACGCACTGCGAATGCGTCCCGACCGTATCGTGATCGGCGAATGCCGCGGTCCGGAATCACTCGACATGTTGCAAGCCATGAACACCGGCCATGAAGGCTCGATGACGACGATTCACGCGAATACGCCACGCGACGCCGTATCGCGACTTGAAACGATGATCTCGATGGGCGGAATCGAATTGCCGATCAGAGCATTGCGACAACAGTTTGCCGCCGCTGTCGACCTGATCATTCAGGTTCAGCGATTGCAAGGTGGTCCGCGACGTCTGACGTACATTACGGAAGTTTTGAACATGGAACAGGACCAGGTCGTCATGCAGGACCTGTTCCTGTTCAAACAGGACGGTATCGACGAAACCGGTCGCGCATTCGGCCACTTTGAAGCGACCGGAGTCCGGCCGACATTTATGCCCCGGCTGGAAGCTGCGGGTGTCAAATTGCCATCGAATCTGTTTGCCCAACGACCCCTGAACCGCTGATTTCGTTCAATGTCCTGCTCCCGACCTTTGACGATCCGAGAAGAACCGAAATGAATCCCTTAATCATCGTTTCAATTGCTGCGTTTTTGGGGGCGACCGCACTGGTTGCCGCCATCCTGACGCTGTCCAAATCGTTTACCAAAACGAACGCCGAAAATCGGCTCGACGCACTGTCAGGGAAAAAATCGCCCGATCAGGAATCGACACGCGGGATTATACGACAGGACTTTTCGAGTCTCGGCTCGGGAGCCCTGCACCAATTCGGGAAGTCGTTTGGCGGACTAGGTGGCTGGGGCACGTTCCTCGAACAGGCCAATTCTCCGATCGATCTTCAGACTCTGGTGTTTCTGTGTCTGGGCTGCGGTGCCATCGGGCCTGTAGCCGGTTTTTTCAGCAATGCTCCGGGGCCGATGTTGCCGCTGATGGCGGTGCTGACAGCTCCATTGCCGATTTTCTGGCTGATGTTCCGCCGCAAGCGCCGGTTTGACAAATTCGGAAAACAGCTCGTCGATGGTCTCGGACTGATCGGGCGAGCTCTGCGTTCCGGGCACAGCCTGAACGCAGGGTTGCACATGATCGCTGAAGAAATGGCTCCGCCGATTTCGACTGAATTCATGCGAGCCTACGAGGAACAGAATCTGGGAATTCCGATCGAGCAGGCATTAAGAAATATGCAAAAGCGAATCCCGAATCTGGATCTGAAATTCTTCGTCACAGCGGTGGCGATTCAGCGACAGACAGGTGGCGACCTTGCAGAAATCATCGACAAGATTTGCGAAGTCGTTCGCGAACGGTTCAAGATTCTGGGGATGGTCCAGGCCCTGACGGGTGAAGGCCGCCTGAGTGGTGCGGTTCTGATGGCATTGCCAATCGGCCTTTTCATCGCCGTTTACTGCATCAATCGCGATTACGTGATGCTGCTGTTCACGACGGAATTTGGCAAGAAAATGATCGGCTTCGCTGTTGTCATGCAGATTTTTGGCGCGTACGTCATCAAGAAAATCATCGATATCAAGGTTTAGAAGGTCGAGGTTCAAATGCAGGTTGGAACTCTGTTACCCTGGATGATTTTTGGTGCTTTCACCGTTGGCGTGTGGGCGCTGATCAGTCTTTTCAGCAAAGAAGAATCTCGAACGATGGAGCGCCTTGACGAGCTGCGGGATCCTTCATTGCGCGGAAAGGGGAAGGGAAAGAACGGCAAATCGCTGCTCGAACGCGCAGCACCGGCATTGTCAAAGGCTCTGCAACCCAAATCGGAACTCGAAAGCAACGCACTGCAAGTTCGTCTGGCGACAGCCGGTTTCAACAAGCCGAATGCTCCACAAATGTATCTGGCACTCAAGATGATTCTGATGGGAGTCGGATTCGTGCTTGGCACCGGTGGTGGGATGATCACTTACGGTGCGACACAGAATGGATTTCTGACGATCGCCGTCGTGGCCGGGATCTTCTTTTATTTGCCGGACATCGTGGTTGGGGTCGCTGCTTCGTCGCGGAAACAAAAGATATTTATGTCGATGCCCGACTGTCTGGATTTGCTGGTCGTGTGTGTGGAAGCGGGACTGGGTCTCGATGCAGGGATGAGACGCATCACGGAAGAACTGAACGATACGGCTCCCGAACTGTGCTGCGAACTGAGCCTCGCAAATATGCAATTACAAATGGGGCGAGTGCGACGTGATGTATTGCACGACCTCGGAGTCAGAACCGGCTGCGACGACATGAAGGCACTCGTGGCAACGCTGATTCAATCAGAACGGTTCGGATCATCGATCGCACGGGCATTACGAGTCCAGTCGGAATCGATGCGTACCAAGCGCAAGCAGATGGCGGAAGAGAAGGCGCAGAAAACCGCTGTTCAAATGCTGTTTCCGATGATTCTCTTCATTTTTCCGGGCATTTTCGTCGTTCTTGTCGGTCCGGCGGCGATCAAGATGGGCAATATGTAGTTTTGGCAAAATATCTTCAGACGAGCGCAAGGTCAGTTGGCCGCAGCAATTTTGTAAATTACTTTTGACACGCGATGCAAAATGCTACCAGTTTGCATGCGATGATGCCAAAGGCGGTTGACGTGCTATGGCGTTTCGCAAAACCTGGCGCCGTTTTATGGAATATTTTGTCTGTCGACGTGGCAAATTCCGGGCAATCCGTTCAACTCAAACGATTGCTGCGATTAAACCGTATTTCCGTCGTTGCCACGGGTTGATTTCCGTTTAGCCTTTTGATTTCGGTGACCATCGGCGAGGCACAACGAAACCTCGGCTTTGGTTTCAATCTCATTACGGCAAAGAAATAACCATCGATTCAATGTCGGCGCACAATTTGCGGAACGTGCGTCACTTCCTTTCATTGGAATTGACTTTTGCGCTACATCGTATCGAGGAGTTTTCTTGCATGGGTTCACCTCCCTCGTGGTTGTCACTGTTTACGGATAAAGTGACGACCAGCATCCATGCCCATAACGTACTGTCTCCGTTGGGTTGTCACTTTCAGGAGATCAGTGGAGTTTGGGAAATAACGATTTTTGCATCGCGCACCGAAATTGTCGGTGGTTCGCAAGATGGTCGGTCGCGGCATTCACCCTTCAGTGTCGATGTCGCAAACGTCCTTTCAGCGTTTTCCGACGTGGAAAATATCGGATGGCAGGCGCACCGCCTGGATCGGCAAGACGATTTGGGACCGCATTTGTCTGTTGATGGTACCGTAGAAAATCATCGGGTCTGGTTACGAGTCACGTCAGCGGCGCCAGAGCGATTCGAACCAGGTCGCCGCGCTCTGGTCAATCAACAGGGTTTTGAAGAAGTCTGGTGATTTGAATTTTGGCAGTCAGACAGGATATGACTCTCGCATTCGGGACGGTGTGTGATTCCGAATCTGCAAATTGCAAAGTACTCCGCGAGATGGACCTCCATGTCAGATTCGTTTCCTGCACTTTCCCCTGCTGATGTTCGGGAGTGGTTTGCCAACCTTCCGAAGCACGACTTCGCCAACCAGCGAATACTGCTCATCGTACCGGATGCCACCCGGACGGCCCCGCTTCCACTTCTGTTCGATGCCCTCTTTCGAGAACTTCGCCCGCACTGCAGCGCGATGGATGTACTCGTCGCACTGGGGACTCATCCTCCCATGTCCGACGCGCAGATCGCCAAACTGCTGGGAATCGATGAGGCCGAACGTGGCCGGCTTTTCTATCAATTGCAGACTTTCAATCACGAGTGGGATCGGCCCGATCGACTGCTGACACTGGGAATTTTCACGAAGCAGCAAACTGAAGAAATGTCGGGCGGACTGTTGTCTCTCGAAGTTCCTGTTCAGATTAATTCCCGTATCCAGGATTACGATCTGTTGCTGGTCCTCGGGCCGGTGTTTCCGCACGAGGTCGTCGGATTTTCGGGCGGGAACAAATATTTTTTCCCCGGAATCGGCGGACCCGGGGTCCTCAATTTCTTCCATTGGCTCGGCGCACTGATCACCAACGCTGAAATCATCGGCGTCAAAGATACGCCGGTCCGTCGCGTCGTCGATGCTGCTGCGTCAATGATCTCGCAAACGCGTCGGGCCATCACATTTGTCGTGTCATCAGACTGCAGTTTACACGGCATTTTTTATGGCACACCGGAATCAGCCTGGAACGAAGCCGCAGACCTTTCCGGGCAATTACATATTAAACGGTGCGACCGACCTTATCGGCAGGTGCTGTCATGTGCTCCGCCGATGTATGACGAACTGTGGGTCGCGGGCAAATGTATGTACAAGATGGAACCGGTCGTCGCTGACGATGGCGAACTGATTATCTATGCACCGCACATGCACGAAATCTCGGTCACGCACGGGAAGTTGATCGAACAGGTCGGGTACCACGTACGCGACTATTTCACGAAGCAGTGGGATCAATTCAAGGAGATCCCCTGGGGAGTGCTGGCTCATTCAACACACGTTCGCGGCAGCGGAACATTCGAGAACGGGATCGAGCGTCCTCGCGTTCGCGTCACACTCGCGAGCGGAATCCCGGAAGAAACGTGCCGCAGGATTAACCTGGGATATCGGGATCCCGCGTCGATTGACATTGAATCATTCGCCAACCGGGAAGACGAAGGAATTCTGCTCGTCAGAAAATCGGGCGAATACCTTTACCGGCTGACACAGTCGCCAGGCGACGACACTTTTACCCGACTTTAAGGTTGTTCGCCTGCAGCAGTTTTGGAAGTTCTTCTGCTGAAACAACCCATCCTCGGCAGACTGGACTTCCGCACAGACACTTGATCGCACCATAGGCCGACCAACAGTAGTCGATCGTCAATTCAGCACCTTTCGGGATGATTGTCAGGGTTTCGACCGTCACTTCAGCAGGCGCCGGGGTTCCATCAGGATATGTTACCTCGGCAATGCACAATGTGCTGTTCGGCGAACAACAGTGGTTCAGGTACCGAAAAGGAGCTCGCGGTTCGAGTGAAAGCGAGCCACCCAGGTCGATGCAATAGCTTGTCGCATAGTCGGGGTCATCAATAACGCGACCCTCGACCAATCCGATGGTCATTCCCGCAGGAATATCTTTCCTGGCAAAAACCCCTTTGCCAAACGGGACTTTCCCGACTCGAACCAGCGACTGCTCTGATGACATCATGTCCGGTTTGGTTCCTCATGAATCTGATTGTGGGCAGTGATTTCCCTTCGCGTGACCTGACAGCGACATTCGCCAATCCGGACTTCCTTGCCCCGTCGACGCTCTGGAACTCACCCCTGTG
>JANXOO010000358.1 GCA_025353525.1 Schlesneria sp.
GCTTCGGGATGCGGTCCCTTGTATTCGGGGCCGAGATAAACCCGCTGCAACGTCCACAGAATGTACCCGGCAGTCAAAATCACTCCGCTGGCGGAGACGATGGCAAGCATCGGACTGAAATTCCAGCAGGCAAGTACCGAAAAGACTTCACCGACGAATCCGCAAAGGCCCGGCAGGCCAAGTCCCGCGAAGAAGATCACCGCAGCCAGTCCGGCATAGTGTGGCATGACCTGGGCGATCCCGCCAAACTTGTTGATGTCGCGATGATGTACCCTGTCGTACAACACACCCACCATAAAGAACATGCCCGTCGAGGAAATTCCGTGGGCGATCATCTGGAACATGGCCGCATTGAGGCCCATCTCCCAGTATTCCCGACCCATTGTCTTGCCGTCAACGATCTTCCAGACGGCGATCCCGAGCAGTACATATCCCATATGGCTGACTGAACTGTAAGCAACCAGACGCTTTAAGTCCGTCTGAGCCATCGCTGCAAACGCTCCGTAAATAATACTGAAGACACCCAGTCCGGCGAGGAAATAAGCGGCATACTGTGCTCCGTAAGGACACAGCGGAAAGGCGATGCGAATGATGCCATAGCCACCCATTTTCAGCAGCACACCTGCCAGGATCATCGAGATCGGCGTCGGGGCTTCGACGTGGGCGTCCGGCAACCATGTATGGAACGGGAACGATGGCAACTTGATGGCGAACCCGATGAACAACATCACGAACGCTGCGACCTGAAGTGTCGGACTGAGCGGCAGTGTGGCTCCGGTTCCGGCAGCGATCTTTGCCAGTGCGACAAGGTCAAAGCTGCGGTCGCTGTTGAAGTAGAACATCAACATGGCGATCAGCATCAACACCGATCCCGCCAGGGTGTAAAGAAAGAATTTGATGGCGGCATATTCACGTCGCGGACCGCCCCAGATTCCGATCAGGAAGTACATCGGCAACAGCATGACTGCCCAGAAGACGTAAAACAGGAAGAAATCGAGCGACAGGAAGACGCCCATCATCCCCGTTTCCAGAATCAGAAACAGAATCAGATATCCCTTGACGTTCTTGTCGATGCTCCACGACGCCAGCATCGACAACAAGCAGACAAAGCCCGTCAGCACGACCAGCGGCAGGCTGATCCCGTCAACACCCAGACTGAAGAAAATATGCCAGTTCTCGATCCACGGAGTACTGATCCGGAACTGGAACCCGGACGAGACCGGATCGGTGCCTGATTTGAACTGCGTCCACAATTGCAGAGTCGCTGCAAACGTCAACGCTGTCCCAAGGACGCCCCAATAGCGCATCGCCTCTTTAGCTTTGCTGTCAAAGCATAACAGGGGAATTGCCCACACGGCGGGTAAGAACACAATACAGGTCAGGATCGTTTCCGGACTCATGATGAACTGTTTTCCTCAATCGTACGTCAACCACTTGTGTGGTCGCAAAAATGTCACTCGTTGCCGCGAATTCTCATCGTGATCCAATTGTCACTGCTATTTCGCAATCTTGGCAGGATCGTTATCCTGGGATTACTGAAAACAATGCCCCGAACAAAACCACCACTCCGACGGCGATCCACATCACGTATTGTCGAAGTCGTCCCGTTTGAACGACCGTCAGCGAATTGCCGATCGACATCGTGACCGTTCCGACAAGATTTACCAGACCGTCGATCATCGTTTCATCGAATCGGCGATCCCACTTCGATGCAATGATTGTGATATTTGCGGCACCGTGCAGGATCGGGTCCAGAACCGCCTTGTCGAATCGCGAACACCAGGCCGACACAACGTGAACGGGCTGAACAAACATCACTTCATACAACTCGTCGAATCGCCATTTGTCGACCAGAAAATCGTAAACGGACGAGAATTGACGGCGAATCCCGTTGGGATCAATGGCCTTCTGAACGTACAACAGGTACGCCATCGCCATTCCGATCAACGCCGACAATAACGCCAGTGTCCCGGCGGTCCCGTGGACGTGATGAACGTCGCTGTCGTGACCCTGATGACTTGGCAGAATTACCTTTGAAGCTCCGACAGACACATATTGCCGCACAGCCGGAACCGTCTCGCTGTCGGTGATCAGCCGATAAAGGGGACCGTCTTCGCCCCATGCGGCACAACCGGCAGCCATGACCGCAAGAACGATCAACGGAATTGTCATGATCGCAGGCGTTTCGTGGCATTGATCGTACACGTGGCGGTCGCGGGGCGTCCCTGCAAACGTCAAAAACCATAGCCGGAACATGTAAAACGACGTGATCCCGGCCGTCACCAGGGGAGTAATAAACAACAGAACATGACCGGGATTCAACTTGCTGTAAGCGAGTGCCGAAGCAACGATGGCGTCTTTCGAGTAGAAGCCGGAAAAACCGATCGATGTACCGGGAATTGCCAGTCCGGCGATGGCGATGACACCGACCAGCATTGTGTAAGCGGTGATCTTCATCTTGTGCCGCAACCCGCCCATGCGCCCCATATCCTGTACATGGTGGCAACCGGCGATCACGCTTCCAGAACACAAAAACATCAGCGACTTGAAGAAAGCGTGAGTGATCAGGTGAAACAATCCGGCTCCCCAACCGGCCACACCGATTGCAAGCATCATGTAGCCGAGCTGGCTGATCGTCGAATAGGCGAGAACGCGCTTAATATCCGTCACGACAACGGCAATCGTTGCGGCAATAAACAGGGTAATGCAGCCGATATAGGCGATCCCCAGCAGCACTTCAGGAGTAAATACCGGATAGAATCGCCCCGCCAGATAAACACCTGCCGCAACCATCGTCGCCGAGTGAACCAGTGCCGACACAGGCGTCGGACCTTCCATCGCATCGGGCAACCACGTCTGAAGGGGGAATTGGGCGCTTTTGCCGACACTTCCCGCAAACACTCCGATCCCGGCCGCCACCAGCAACACGTAGCTGATCGTCAGGGGCTGACCATTCTTTTGAGCACGATGACCGCTGGCATCACGAAGATAGACCTGCTTGCCATCGTCAGAAACGTCCATTTGACCGTCAAGTCCACGAACCATTGTGAACAGACCCGCTTCGGCGTGAACACCTTCACCCCGATCGCCGAACTGAAACGTTCCGAACGATGTCCACAGAATCATCATGCCAATCAGGAAACCGAAGTCACCGACGCGGTTCATGATAAATGCTTTATTGGCAGCGGTACTGGCCGACTTCCGTTCGATGTAAAAGCCGATCAGCAAAAAACTGCATACGCCAACCAGTTCCCAGAAGATAAAGACCTGGAAAATATTTCCGGCCAGTACCAGACCGAGCATCGAAAAACAGAACAGCGACAAATACGCAAAAAACCGGTGAAATCGACCGGGGCGGCTGAAATGCCCGCCGCTCTGCGTGTGAACTTCGTGGTATTCGTATTCCTCGGTCAGCTCGTCGTGCATGTAGCCGATAGCAAACAGATGAATGCACGTTGCGATGAACGTGACCATCGTAAACATTACCAGCGTCAGACTGTCGATGTACCAGTCTAGAGAGATTTTCAAACTTCCGAACCGGGCCAGTTCATAGTAGGTACCCGTAAAGTATTTTCTGGCAGTGGCCGAATGAGAGGCAGACGCGGCAATAGCCGTATGCGAGTCAGGTTCAGCCCCGGCAGCGTTGTGATTCTCGCCAGCCTGCTCGGGGCCAGCCGCTTGATGAACGGCCGAATGGGCGTGATGGTCGGGCTCGGACAACGCAGACCAACC
>JANXOO010000362.1 GCA_025353525.1 Schlesneria sp.
TGGCTCCGCTTTTGCCGGATCCTGCGATTCTTCGAAATCGATTTCGTGACAGGACTCGGTTTGCAACTGCGACTTCCGATTTCCCAAGACGCGTTCGATGGCACCGAAAAGATTTCCGACCATCACAGGTTTACTGACGTATTCGTCCATTCCCGCCGCAAGGCATCGCTCGCGATCGCCTGTCATTGCGTGAGCCGTAATGGCGATCACAGGCGTTCGCCGATTCGTTTCCAGTTCCCGAATCCTCAACGTCTGAACCGCTCGAAATCCGTCGAGAACCGGCATCTGGACATCCATCAGGACGATATCAAAAGACTCGGAGGCCAAAGCATCGAGTGCCTGTTGCCCATTGCCAACGATGCGAGCTTCGTGCCCCCGCTGTCCAAGCAAGCTGGCAATAATTCGCTGGTTGATCGGGTTATCTTCGGCGACAAGAACTCGCCAACGGTGTCCGTCCGGCGAACTGGTGTCTGATTCAGGAATTGATGGAGGTTCGGACTGCGCGGGGATCAATTGCGGTGGAACATGGAAACCGGATGCTGGCCGCTGAGCCAGTTGCGGCACGACTTCAGACAATTGCAAACCGGCGTTTTTCCCGCCGACAGGTCCTGTGGATAATTCCGGTGTCACACGTCGCGTTTGACCGATCGCAGATGTAATCGAGCGCAACAGACTGTCGGAATGATAAGGTCGGGTCAACCTGCCCTCGACTCCAAGCTCGCCGAACAGTTCGAACGTTGCCGCACGACTGTCGGCCGACCGCATCAGGACGACGGCACCGGATCGACCAAGGTGCCACTTGAGCTCTTCGATGAAAGAGACACCGTCGCGTACCATTGTCTGGCAGTCGACCATAACCACCGCGAACGGGCTTCCCATGTGCCTGCGGCTTCGCATCATGGCCGTCGCGTTTCCGATATTGGTTGCCGCAGTCGGCCTCATTTTCCAGTTATCAAGTGAAGTGGACAGATTGTTCCGGTTTTCGTGATCGTCATCGACAATCAGTACCGTCAAATCTTCGATGACGATTTCCGTTGCTGACTTTTGCAAATCCGGCGAAATCGGGAAATCAATCACAAACGCAAACGTGCTTCCTCTGCCGACTTCGCTTTGAACCGCGATCTCGCCGCCCATCGAACGGACGATCTGTCGCGAAATCGACAACCCTAACCCGGTGCCGCCATAAATCCGTGTGGTCGAAGAATCACCCTGAGTAAATGCTTCAAAGATCGAATTCTGCTTGTCGACCGGGATGCCGATCCCCGTATCCCGGACAGAAAAACGAAGCCGTGCGTTGGAATCGTTTCGAAACTCGGACTCAACCATCAATTCGATTCTGCCGCGATCAGTGAACTTGATGGCATTGTTGATCAGATTCACGAGGACTTGCCGCAGTTTTCCGGCGTCTCCCATCAACTTGTCGGACAGGCCTTCAGTCGTTTTCAATACCAGATCGAGGTTCTTTTCCCGCGCCAGAACGACAAGCGGTTTGACCGTACCGACAAGGCATTCGACCACATCAAACGGTTCAAGTTCAAATTCCTGCCTTCCCGCTTCGATTTTCGAGAAATCGAGGATTTCATTGACGATTTGCAGCAACGAATCACCCGACGTTTTGATCATTTTCAGGATGTCACGCTGTTCAGGCATCAGCGGCGTTTCAAGCGCGATATTCGTCATGCCCATGATACCGTTCAGCGGCGTACGAATTTCGTGACTCATATTGGCGAGAAACTGGCTTTTGGCAAGATTGGCCCGCTCGGCCTCGTCCCGCGCAGCAATCATGTCCGCCTCGACTTTGGATTGCAGCTCTTTGAGCGCTCGCGTTTCTTCGATTTGATCTCTCAAACGGGCATTGCTGCGTCGCAGTTCAAGCTCGGCAACGGCCTGGCCAGCAAGTTTTTGCAGAGCGTCGAGCTGAATTTCCGTCAAATCGCGAGGAACCGTGTCGATGACACAAAGTGTTCCGACCGCAGCACCGTCACGCAGGCTCAGTGGCACGCCCGCGTAGAACCGGATTTGCTCCGGACCCGTTACAAGTCTGTTATCGCACGTTCTCGGGTCAATCGACGCATCCCGAACGATCATCGGTTTCGTGCCCAGAATCGCATGGGCGCAGAACGCACTGTCGCGATCCGTTTCACAAATGGAAACGCCTGTTTTTGACTTGAACCACTGCCGTTCGGAATCCACAAGACTGATCAATGCAATCGGAGTATTACAGATCATCGCGGCGAGGGATGCGAGGTCATCGAATGCTGCTTCCGCAGGTGTGTCGAGGACACAACATTCCGCCAATCCCTTCAGGCGGTCTCGTTCGTTTTCAGGAAGCGGAGCCTTTGGCATGTTCGAACTGTCCTCGTCCGGTCGTGCAATCATCTGCTGCTGACGCAGCAAGATCTTCACCGAAAAAAATTTTACGACGTCACTAGTAATTCTTCCGCAGGCATCGACATCAGCGAATCGACAGACCCTGAATCAGTCATTTGGCGGCCCGTATGAGGCCAGTTCCGCATTTCAGCCGTGTTTTCACACGACATGGTCATCGTCAGTTCGTTGCCCCGGTGATTGAAACTCAATTGATCCATAAAGCTGCGAATCAACAGCAGTCCACGACCTCCGATCCGATCAAAGTCAAAATTCTCCGATGAATTCAGCAGTCGCTCAAAGTCAAATCCCGGTCCCTCGTCCGCGACGGTGAATCGGACTTCACGCTGCGACAACGTGGCAATCACGCTGACGCGACGTTCGCGAAACGGAGATTGCCGACGTCGGCGTTCCCCGAGCGCGTAGTAATGAATTTCGTCTTCCTGCCGAAGATCAGAATCCAGCTCCAGATTGCCGTGATGGATCGCGTTGGAAAGTGCTTCCTGCAGGGCGACGCCAACGCGTGTCAACTTTTGGCCTTCGAGCAACTTCATCG
>JANXOO010000404.1 GCA_025353525.1 Schlesneria sp.
TCCAATAACCGACTTCGCACCTGAGTTCGGCAACCTCACGTCGCAGTTCGCGGTTCTCGGCTTCAACTTGATCCAGCCGTGCCGACAAGCTGGCCAGACCCTCGCTGAGTTGTCGATTGACTATCAACAACTCAGCAACGGAAAGACTCGCCGGAGATAAGAGCAAGGTATCGTCCATGACGCCCGGCTTTTCACTCGATTTTAGCAATTCCTGGGCAGACCAATTCCTGCCACCCACGGCTGCGCCGAATACTTACATCAGCCGTGACGTAAATCTTTATTCGAATTAATGTTAAAATGGGCGATACAGGGATCGAACCTGTGACTTCCACCGTGTGAAGATGGCACTCTAGCCGCTGAGTTAATCGCCCTGGCCGTGCATTCCCATGCACGTGTATAACGTTGTACTCATTGGCGACGGCGTCGGCAAGCATGAGTTTTTGCCGCCCCGCCCCGGCGATACCGCTGAGGCGAAAATTTTCGGAAGGTTGGCTATACTGCATTATTGTAACGTCAACAGCGGATTTTCATGAACACACCGCAGCGGCAGACACGGACGCACTTGATTTCTTTGTTCCAGGAACAAGGACTGCATCCGCGCGGGGATCTGGGCCAAAACTTCCTGATTGACCTGAATCTGCTTGAGATGATCGTCTACGAAGCGCGACTCGGGCCTGACGATGTCGTGCTGGAGGTCGGAGCTGGCACGGGCGGGCTGACGACTTATCTCTCCGCTGCTGCAGCCGTCGTTTCAGTCGAATTCGACTCGCATATGTACGCTTTGGCCTGCCGCGCGGTCGAAGGCCGCTCGAACGTAACTCTTTTACATACCGATGCTTTGAAGAGCAAAAATCAGCTCGCCCCCGTCGTGATGGAAGCCATTCGCCGCGAACTGGCAGTCGATCCGAAACGGCGGCTTAAACTGGTTGCGAATTTGCCCTACAACATCGGAACGCCGGTGATTTCCAACCTGATCGCCAGCGACCTCCCTTGGGAATTGATGGTCGTGACGATTCAATGGGAACTGGCCGAACGAATGTTGGCGAAGCCGCGTACCGGCGAATACAGCGCACTTTCGGTTTTCCTGCAGGCGCAATGCCACCTGAAAATGATTCGCAAGCTGCCGCCGAGCGTCTTTTGGCCCAAACCGACGATCGATTCGGCGATTGTGCGAATCGATCCCAACCCCGAATTGAGATCGAAAATTGTTAATCGCGGAGCGTTCCAGCACTTCCTGCGTGATCTTTTTACTCAGCGGCGCAAGCTTTTACGAGGTGTCACCGTGAACCTCTTCAAGCCCCAACTGTCGAAACAGGAAGTCGACGAAGTGCTGGAGTCCATGCATTTTCCTCAGGACACCCGGGCCGAAGAACTGGAAGTCTCCCAATTGGTCGAATTGTCGAATCGGTTGCAGCGGCGACTGGAAGGGGAGAAACTTCAGTGATCATAAGGGAAGAGTCCGATTGAACGTGGGCTTGCCCTGTTCGCGATGAAGTCACAGGTTCGAGACGACGAGTTAAGGAAGTCATAATGGAAGATCGAATTGCTTATAAGGGAATTACGTTTGACGATGTTCTGCTGGAACCGCGTTACAGCGAAGTCATGCCCAATGAGGCCGATGTTGCCACGCAATTGACACGGAACATTCGGGTCAACGTCCCCATTGTCAGCAGTCCGATGGACACTGTCACTGAAAGTGAAATGGCGGTGGCGATGGCGCAAGAGGGGGGGATCGGCATCGTTCAC